>NZ_CP046230.1:0-2239 GCF_012563145.1 Enterobacteriaceae endosymbiont of Plateumaris consimilis
ATGATAAATAAAATACCTATGACTATAAAAGGATCAAAAAAATTAATTAAGGAATTAAATCAATTAAAAAATATAAAAAGATATAAAATAATTAATGATATTGCAGAAGCTAGAAAACATGGTGATTTAAAAGAAAATGCTGAATATCATGCTGCACGAGAAGAACAAAGTTTTTGTGAGAAACGTATTAAAGAAATAGAATTAAAATTATCTAATTGTCAAATTATAGATGTAACTAAAATAAAAAATAAAGGTAAAGTTATTTTTGGTTCTACTGTTGATATAATTAATGTTATTACTAATAAAGTAGTATCTTATAAAATTGTTGGTGATGATGAAGCTAATTTAAAAAAATATTTAATTTCAATTAATGCTCCTATTTCTAGGGGATTAATTGGTAAAAAAAAAAATAATACTGTTTTAATAAAAACTCCTAAAGGAAATATAACATTTAAAATATTAAAAATTCAATATCTTGAATAAATAAAAATATTTTGATATAAAAAATTGACTTTAAAATATAAAAGAGTATTATTATAAAGAGTAATAATTTTTTGAGTTCTTTAATAATTTATCAGAAAATATATGTGGGCATTCTATTTTAGAGCATAATATATAATTTATATTAAATTTTTTTGCTTTTAATTGAAGAGTTTGATCATGGCTCAGATTGAACGCTGGCGGCAAGCTTAACACATGCAAGTCGAGCGGCATCGAGATAAATAGTTTACTATTTATTGTCGGCAAGCGGCGGACGGGTGAGTAATATCTGGGGATCTACTTATTGGAGGGGGATAACTATTGGAAACGATAGCTAATACCGCATAAGATCGTAAGATTAAAGTGGGGGATTTTATATTTTTTATAAAACCTCATGCCTTTAAATGAACCCAGACGAGATTAGCTAGTAGGTAAGGTAAAGGCTTACCTAGGCTACGATCTCTAGCTGGTCTGAGAGGATGATCAGCCACACTGGAACTGAGATACGGTCCAGACTCCTACGGGAGGCAGCAGTGGGGAATATTGCACAATGGGCGAAAGCCTGATGCAGCTATGCCGCGTGTATGAAGAAGGCCTTAGGGTTGTAAAGTACTTTCAACAAGAAAGAAATAATAAAATTTAATAAATTTTATTACTGACGTTACTTGTAAAAGAAGCACCGGCTAACTCCGTGCCAGCAGCCGCGGTAATACGGAGGGTGCTAGCGTTAATCGGAATTACTGGGCGTAAAGAGCACGTAGGCGGTACATTAAGTCAGATGTGAAATCCCTGAGCTTAACTTAGGAATTGCATTTGAAACTGATATACTTGAGTTTCGTAGAGGGGGGTAGAATTCCAGGTGTAGCGGTGAAATGCGTAGATATCTGGAGGAATACCAGTGGCGAAGGCGACCCCCTGGACGAATACTGACGCTCAGGTGCGAAAGCATGGGGAGCAAACAGGATTAGATACCCTGGTAGTCCATGCTGTAAACGATGTCGACTTGGAGGCTGTAAGCTTGACTTATAACTTTCGTAGCTAACGCGTTAAGTCGACCGCCTGGGGAGTACGACCGCAAGGTTAAAACTCAAATGAATTGACGGGGGCCCGCACAAGCGGTGGAGCATGTGGTTTAATTCGATGCAACGCGAAGAACCTTACCTGGTCTTGACATCCATGGAATTTAGTAGAGATACTTTAGTGCCTTCGGGAACCATGAGACAGGTGCTGCATGGCTGTCGTCAGCTCGTGTTGTGAAATGTTGGGTTAAGTCCCGCAACGAGCGCAACCCTTGTCCTTTGTTGCCATCGGTTCGGCCGGGAACTCAAAGGAAACTGCCGGTGATAAACCGGAGGAAGGTGAGGACGACGTCAAGTCATCATGGCCCTTACGACCAGGGCTACACACGTGCTACAATGGTATATACAAAGGGAAGCATCCTCGCGAGAGTAAGCGGATCTCACAAAATATATCGTAGTTCGGATTGGAGTCTG
The DNA here is from genome assembly GCF_012563145.1 of Enterobacteriaceae endosymbiont of Plateumaris consimilis. Classification (NCBI taxonomy): domain Bacteria; kingdom Pseudomonadati; phylum Pseudomonadota; class Gammaproteobacteria; order Enterobacterales; family Enterobacteriaceae; species Enterobacteriaceae endosymbiont of Plateumaris consimilis. The sequence continues at coordinate 1,974 of NZ_CP046230.1, forward strand.
CAACTCGACTCCATGAAGTCGGAATCGCTAGTAATCGTAGATCAGAACGCTACGGTGAATACGTTCCCGGGCCTTGTACACACCGCCCGTCACACCATGGGAGTGAGTTGTAAAAGAAGTGAGTTGCTTAACCTTTTTTTATGGAGGGCGCTTACCACTTTGTGATTCATAACTGGGGTGAAGTCGTAACAAGGTAACCGTAGGGGAACCTGTGGTTGGATCACCTCCTTTACTGTAAGTACATACTCTATAATAAGAGTGTATCG
>NZ_CP046230.1:302332-389488 GCF_012563145.1 Enterobacteriaceae endosymbiont of Plateumaris consimilis
GTTTTAATGATACAAAGATTTTTCCGGTATTTATAATTTTAACATATTTAATTTTTTTACTAATAACTTTGAATACTTTTAAAGTATTTAAATCAATAACATTACTTTTTATTTTATTTAAATCATTTAATGTAACTTCTTTATAAAAAATTTTTTTACGTGATTTAAAACCAAATTTTGGTAATCTTCTATGTAAAGGAGTTTGACCTCCTTCAAAAGATTTATTTATTTTTCCACCAGAACGAGATTTTTGTCCTTTATGACCTCTACCACTAGTTTTACCTAATCCTGAACCAATACCTCGTCCTAAACGTTTTTTATAATGTTTTGATCCTAAAGAAGGAGCCAAAGTATTTAAATACATTTTAATTACCTATTTTTATCATATAAAAAATTTTTTTTATCATACCTAAAATAATAGGAGATTTTTTTTTAATTACTGTATGACCTATACGTTTTAAACCTAAACAATTTAAAGTTGCTTTATGTTTTGGTAATCTACCTATAGAACTTTTAATTTGTGTAATTTTAATATTTTTTAACATTTTTCATATTCCTTTCTATTTCTTCTACTGTTTTATCCCTTTTAGCTGCAATCATTTTTAATGATTTCATACTTGATAAACCTTTTATAGTTGCTCTTACTATATTAATAGGATTAGTTGAACCATAAGATTTTGCTAAAACATTATAAATTCCTGTAACTTCTAAAACGGCTCTCATAGCTCCTCCAGCTATAATACCAGTACCTTCATGAGCTGGTTTCATGAATATATAAGAACTTGTATGATTTCCTTTAACAGGATATTGTAATGTATTATTATTTAATACAATGTTAATCATATTTTTTCTAGCTTTTTCCATAGCTTTTTGTATTGCGTTAGGAACTTCTCTAGATTTACCATAACCAAAACCAACACGACCTTTACCATTACCAACAACAGTTAATGCTGTAAATGAAAATATTCTTCCTCCTTTAACAGTTTTAGATACTCTATTTACAGAAATAAGTTTTTCTTTTAATTCATTATTTTGATTTTTATTATCATAAATAGGCATTAAATCATTCCTTTAAAATTGAATAATTAAAATTGCAAACCCGAGTTACGTGCAGCATTTGCTAATGCTTTAATACGTCCATGATATTTAAATCCTGAACGATCAAATGAAACAATAACAATACCTTTATTAATTGATCTTTTTGCAATTTTTTTTCCTGTTATAATAGCAGCTTCTATATTACCCGTATATGATAGTTTTTTACGAATATTTTTTTCTAAAGTAGAAGCAGTTACTAAAATTTTATTTGTATAAGATATAATTTGAGCATATATATGATGTGAAGTACGATGTATAACTAAACGTGTAGTTTTTAATTGATGATTCTTTTTTCGTAATTTTGTTATTCTTTTAATACGAATAATTTTTTTTTTATTCATAATATTTAATTTATTTATCCTTATTTTTTCTTTATTTCTTTAATTTTTATTTTTTCATAACTATATCTAATACCCTTTCCTTTATATGGTTCAGGAGTTCTATAAGATCTAATATTAGCTGCTACTTGACCTAATAATTGTTTATTTGATCCTTTTAAAAGTATTTCATTTTGAATTGTACAATCTGCTTTAATTCCTTCAGGTAAAGTATAATAAATTGGATGAGAATATCCTAACATTAAATTTAAAATATTTTTATTAAGGGTTACTCTATAACCTATACCAAATAAAATAAGTTTTTTAGAAAAACCTTTAGTTACCCCTATAATCATAGAATTTAATATAGATCTTGATGTTCCAGCATATGACCAAGAATTATTATTATTTATTTTAGGTACAAAAAATAACTGTTTATTATGAATTTTAACTTTTACTAAAGGATTTATTATATTTGTTAATATACCATTTTTTCCTTGAATAATTATTTTTTTTTTATTTATAGAAACTTTAACTTCATCAGGAATAAAAATGGGATTTTTAGCTATTCGAGACATTTTAATACCTTATTAATTAATTAATTATGAAACGTAACAAATTATTTCTCCACCTATTCCATAATAACGTGCATTGTAATCAGTCATTATTCCTTTTGATGTAGAAATAATAGCAATTCCTAATCCTGCCATAACTTTAGGTAAATTTTTTTTTCTTTGATAAATCCTTAGTCCAGGACGACTTATACATTTAATTTTTTCTATTACAGCTTTACCTTTAAAATATTTTAAAAAAATTTCTAATTGAGATGTATTATTTTCAATAACTTGAAAATTTTTAATATATCCTTCATTTTTTAAAATAATTGCAATTGATTGTTTCATTTTTGAATATTGCATTATAACTTTTATTTTTTTTGATAATTGACCATTGCGAATTCTTGTTAACATATCAGCAATAGGATTTTGTATACACATGTTTTATATTCCATAATATATTTATATAATTATTTACCAACTAGCTTTTTTTAATCCAGGAATTTCTCCTTTCATTGCAGATTCACGTACTTTAATTCTACTTAAACCAAATTTTCTTAAAAAAGCGTGAGGTCTACCTGTTTGTTTACATCTATTTCTTTGTCTAGAAATACTCGAATCTCTTGGCAAAGATTGTAATTTAAAAATTGCATCCCAACGAACTTTATCTGATACATTTAAATTAGATATTAACTTTTTTAATTTTTGTCTTTTGATAAAAAATTTTTTTGCTAAGTTTACTCTTTTAATTTCACGAGCTTTTATAGATTCTTTAGCCATAATAAAATCCTTAATTACGAAATGGAAAATTTAATTCATAAAGTAAAGCATAACCTTCTTTATTAGAATTAGCTGTAGTAGATATAGAAATATCTAAACCACGAATATGATCAATTTTATCAAAATTAATTTCAGGAAAAATTATTTGTTCTTTAATTCCTATATTATAATTACCATATCCATCAAATGATTTTTTAGACAAACCTCTAAAATCTCTTATTCTAGGTATAGCAATAAATAATAAACGTTCAAAAAAATACCACATTCTTTTACCACGCAAAGTAACCTTACATCCTATAGGATAACCTTGTCTGATTTTAAATCCTGCTATTGATTTATGAGCTTTAGTAATTAAAGGTTTTTGTCCACTAATTACAGTTAAATCATTTATAGCATTTTCTAAATGTTTCTTATCGGAAATAACTTTTCCAACACCCATATTTAAAGTAATTTTACTTATACGAGGAACTTGCATAATAGAGTAGTATTTAAAACTATATATTAACTTTTTTACTATTTTATTTTTATAGTAATTATATAATTTTGACATAACATATTACCTATTTATTAAATAATTTTATTATTAGATTTTAAAAAACGTAGTTTTTTACCTTTTATAAATTTAAAACCTATACGATCAGGTTTTCCTGTTTGAGTATTAAATATAGCTATATTAGAAATATGAATAAAATTTTCTTTTTCTATTATTCCACCTGAATTTGCTTTAGAAGGATCAGGTTTAATATGTTTTTTTATCAAATTTATTCCGTCTATAATTACTAATTTAGAATTTAAAAAATACTTTATTTTACCTTTCTTGCCTTTATCTTTACCTGCTAAAATAATAACTTTATCATTACAACGTAATTTAGATGCCATAATTTTTACCATCCTATTTAAATTACTTCTGGAGCTAATGAAATGATTTTCATAAATTTTTCATTTCTTAATTCTCTAGTCACAGGACCAAAAACTCTTGTTCCTATTAATTGTTCATTAGTATCATTTAATAATACGCATGCATTATGATCAAAACGAATAATTGAACCATCTAAACGACGTATTCCTTTTTTAGTTCTTACTATAACAGCTTTTAATACATCACCTTTTTTTACTTTACCTTTTGATATAGCTTCTTTTATAGTTATTTTAATGATATCTCCAATATTAGCGTAACGACGACGTGAACCTCCTAATACTTTAATACACATTACACTACGAGCTCCAGAATTATCTGCAACATTTAATATAGTATGTTCCTGTATCATAATTATCTTTTTAGTTAATAATAAATTTTTTATGAAAATTTAATAATGAATATCTAATAGATATTAATTTATTAAATTTTATGAATAATATATTTTAAATTATTACTTCTGTAATAATATTTACTAAAGTCCAAGATTTAGTTTTTGATAATGGTCTACATTCTTTTATTTCAACAAAATCACCTATATTACATTTATTATTTTCATCATGAACATGTAATTTTGTTGTTTTTTTTATAAATTTTCCATAAATTGGATGTTTTATAAATCTATTAATGTAAACTACAATAGTTTTATTCATTTTGTTACTTGTGACTTTTCCTTTTAATATTTTTTTTTTACTTTGCATTATTTATAATCTCTTTTTTTTGTGATAAAACTGTTTTAACTTTTGCTATATTTTTTCTAGACTGTTTTAATAAATGAGTTTGTTTAAGATTTCCGGATTTTAATTGTATTTTTAAATTAAATTGTTCTCTAAATAAACTAAGTAATTCTTTATTTAATTCTTTATGATTTTTTTTTAATAATTCATTTGTATTCATAATATTTTTATTATATTTTTCTTATTTAAAAAAATTGTTTTTATTGGTAATTTTGCTGATCCTAATCTAAAAGCTTTTTTAGCTAATTCTTCTGAAATACCATCTATTTCATATAATATCCTTCCAGGTTGTACTAATGCTACCCAATATTCTACATTACCTTTACCTTTACCCATACGAACTTCTAATGGTTTTTCTGTAATAGGTTTATCAGGGAAAATTCTAATCCAAATTTTTCCTTGTCTTTTCATAGATCTACTAATTGCTCTTCTTGCTGATTCTATTTGTCTAGCAGTAATTCTTCCTCTATGAACTGCTTTTAATGCATAAGAACCAAAATCAATGTTCATTCCTACAACAATTCCTCTATTTCTACCTTTGTGCATTTTCCTGAATTTTGTACGTTTTGGTTGTAACATATAAAATCCTCTTTTATTTTTATTATCTAATACCTATTTTTTTAGAATTTTGAATTATTTTATTTAATTTTTGATTATGATCAGTAATACTACCTAAAATTTCTCCTTTGAAAATCCAAACTTTAATTCCAACTATTCCATAAGTTGTATGAGCTTCAGCTAAACTAAAATCAATATTAGCACGTAAAGTATGTAATGGCACACGACCTTCTCTATACCATTCTGTACGAGCTATTTCAGTCCCTCCTAAACGACCACTAACTTCTACTTTAACTCCTAATGCTCCTAATCTCATTGAGTTTTGTACAGCTCTTTTTATCACTCTTCTAAACATAATTCTTTTTTCTAATTGCATTGAAATATTATCAGCAACTAATTTAGCTTCTAATTCTGGTTTACGAATTTCAGTAATATTAACTTGTGTAGGCACTCCAGAAATTTGAAAAATCATTTTTCTAAGTTTTTCTACATCTTCACCTTTTTTACCTATGACTATTCCTGGTCTAGCTGTATGTATTGTTACTCTAATGCTTTTAGAAGGTCTTTCAATAGTAATACGAGAAACTGATGCTTTAATTAATTTTTGATTTAAAAATTTTCTTACTTTAAAATCACTATATAGATTATTTGCAAAATCTTTTGTATTAGAAAACCAAGTAGAGTTCCATGTTTGAATAATACCTAACCTTAAACCATTAGGATGTGTTTTTTGACCCATTATTTATATTTCCTTAACTAATATTATTATCAGATACAATTACGGTTATATGACTTGTATATTTTAAAATACGATCTGAACGTCCTTTAGCACGAGGCATAATACGTTTCATATTAGATCCTACATCTATAAAAATTTTTGATATTTTTAAATTGTCAATATCCATACCATTATTATTTTCTGCATTAGATATAGCAGAATTCAATACTTTTTTTATAAGAATTGACGCTTTTTTATTAGAAAAATTTAAAATATCTAAAGCTTTTGATATTTTTTTTCCTCTTATAAGATTAGCAATTAATCTTAGTTTTCGAGCAGAAGATCGTGAATATAGATGTTTTGCTAAAACTTCCATTTTTTTCCTTTAATAAAATTAAAATATTTATTTTTTTATTGTTTTTTTAATTTTTTTATCAGCACTATGTCCTCTATAAGTACGAGTTGGAGAAAATTCACCTAATTTATGTCCTACCATTTCATCTGAAATAAAAATAGGAATATGTTGACGTCCATTATAAACAGCTATTGTTAAACCAATCATATTAGGAAATATAGTTGATCTTCTAGACCAAGTTTTTAATGGTTTTTTAGATTTTTTTTCTATTGCTTTTTCTACTTTTTTTAATAGATGATAATCAATAAAAGGACCTTTTTTTAAAGAACGGGGCATATAAATTACCTTTTTTATTATTTATTATTACGATTACGAACAATATATTTATCAGTTCTTTTATTTTTTCTAGTTTTTTTCCCTTTAGTTTGAACTCCCCATGGAGTTACTGGATGTTTACCAAAATTTTTACCTTCTCCACCACCATGTGGATGATCTATAGGATTCATTGCAGTTCCTCTTACAGTAGGTCTAATTCCCATCCATCTTTTAACTCCAGCTTTTCCTAAAGATTTTAACATGTGTTCATTATTTCCAATTTCTCCTAATGTTGCTCTACAATTAGATGAAATCTTTCTTATTTCTCCAGATCTTAAACGTAAAGTAACATATAATCCTTCTTTAGCTATTAACTGTACATATGTTCCAGCTGCTCTAGCTATTTGTCCGCCTTTTCCTGGTTTCATTTCTATATTATGGATAATAGATCCTATAGGAATATTGTTCATTGGTAATGAATTACCTATTTTTATATCCACATTAGTTCCTGATTGAATCATATCACCTATTTTTAAATTTTTAGGTGATATTATATAACGTTTTTCTCCATCTTTATATTTAATTAATGCAATATTTGCAGAACGATTAGGATCATATTCAATACGTTCAACAATCCCTGGAACAGAATCTTTATTTCTTTTAAAATCTATAATACGATATAATCTTTTATGTCCACCTCCAATATGTCTAGTGGTTATATGTCCATGATTATTACGTCCACCAGATTTATTTTTTTTCTCAATTTTAGATTTAAGTGGTTTCCCTTTATGTAAAAATGGATTAACTACTTTAATCATATGTCGTCTACCAGGAGATGTAGGTTTACATTTAATAATTGTCATATTTATACTTTTTATTTTATTAATTTTTATTTATATTAAAATCTATATTTTGACCTTTTTGTAAAGAAATATATGCTTTTTTCCAGTTATTACGATTATATATATAATTTTTATTTTTTTTTGTTTTTCCTTTTACTATTAAAGTATTTATATTTTTAACTTTAATTTTAAAAATTTTTTGAATAGCTATTTTAATATCTTTTTTAGTTGCTTTTTTTAATACTTTAATAGTAAAAGTATTGCTTTTTTCTATTGCTAAAGAAGATTTTTCAGATACATGAGGAGATTGTAAAATTTTAAAAGAATTTTCTGTTAAAATCATGTTAATATTTCCTCTATATGTTTAATTGCATTTATAGTTATAATAACTTTATCACTATTAATTAAACTAATTGGATCAATATTCATTGAATTTTTTATTTGTATATTATATAAATTTCGAGAAGCTAAAGATAAATTATTATCTATATAAATAGTAATAATAATTGCTTTTTTAAAAATAAAATTTTTCAATTTATCTATTAAAATTTTAGTTTTAGGTTTTTCAATAATTAAATCACTTAATAAAATTATTCTATCTTTTCTAAGAAGCTCGGAAAAAATACTTTTTAATGCATTACGATACATTTTTTTATTAATTTTTTTATAATATATTTTATTTTTCGATGCAAAGGTTACACCTCCAGAACGCCAAATAGGACTTTGAGTAGAACCAGCTCTAGCTTTTCCTGTACCTTTTTGTCTCCATGGTTTTTTACCAGAACCTTTAACTTCTCCTCTTGTTTTTTGTGCTTTAGTTCCTTGTCTACTCATTGTTCTATAAGATTCTAATACTTGATGTATTAAAGGTTTATTATAATGTTTATTAAAAATATTATCTGATAATATTACTTTATTTTTTGTATCTTTTGTTATAATTTCCATTTTTATTCCTGAAAGTTAAATTATTAACTTTTAAGGTAAATTTTTAATAGCGGGTTTAACAATAACATTGCTTCCAGAAAATCCAGGAATAGCACCTTTAATTAATAACAAATTTTTTTTTATATTTAATTTAATTATCTCCAAATTCTGGATTGTAACTTGTTGATTTCCTAATTGGCCAGCCATTTTTTTACCTTTAAAAACTTTTCCTGGAGTTTGGTTTTGTCCAATAGATCCAGGAACTCTATGAGACAATGAATTACCATGACTAGCATCTTGAGTTTTAAAATTCCATCTTTTAACAGTACCTGAAAACCCTTTTCCTTTAGAAATTCCAGTTACATCAACTTTTTTTATTTTATTAAAAACTTCAATTGTTATATTTTGACCTATATGAAATATATTTTGATTCTTAGAAAGAAAACGATGTTCCCACAATATATATCCAGCTGAAGTTTTTGCTTTAGCAAAATGACCTGCTTCAGCTTTATTTATACGACTAACTTTTTTTATACCAGTTGTCATTTGAATAGCATTATAACCATCATTCATAACAGTTTTTATTTGAGTAATACTAATATTCTCAAATTTTATTACTGTTATAGGAATAGATATTCCATCTTCAGTAAAAATACGAGTCATACCTAATTTTTTACCAATTAAATCAATCATGATTATATAACCTTACATAATTTTTTTTTAAAAAAATATTAGTTTTTTATTAATTAACCTAAACTAATTTGTACATCTACACCAGCTGCTAAGTCTAAACGCATTAATGCATCTACAGTTTTTTCCGTAGGTTGTATAATATCAACTAAACGTTTATGAGTACGAATTTCATATTGATCACGAGCATCCTTATTAACATGAGGAGAAATTAAAATTGTAAAACGTTCTTTTTGTGTAGGTAAAGGTATAGGACCACGTACCTGTGCACCAGTACGTTTAGCTGTCTCAACAATTTCAGTAGTTGATTGGTCTATTAAACGATGATCAAAAGCTTTCAAACGAATACGGATTCTTTGGTTCTGCATTATTAGACCAGAGCCTCCAATTAAAAAAATTAAAATAACCTTCAACAAACTTTAAAATAGCTTTGAGAGGACCTATGTGATATTATATTAATTATAATATTTATTATTTACATAATTATTATGACATAATATTGCTATTATGACTGATAAAATATATAGAAAGCAATATATTTAATTTATAAAATTTGAAAAACAATATATTATTATTAATAATATAATTAAATTTTTGATTTTAAATAAAAATAATAAAATTCAATAATAAAAATCATTAAGAAATGTTTTTGAATAAAAAAAATATAACTTTATTAGCTTTTGACTACGGAACTAAAAACATTGGTGTAGCTGTTGGACATACTGTTATTGGTATAGCTCATACATTAAAACAAATAAAAAATAATAAAAAAGGTAAACCTCATTGGCATAAATTTGAAAAAATAATAAAATATTGGAAAGCTAAAAAAATTATAGTTGGATTACCGTTAAATATGAATGGTAGTGAACAAAAAATTACAATATTAACTAAAAATTTTGCATATCTAATAAAAAGTAAATTTGATATAGATGTAGAATTACATGATGAACGTTTAAGTACTATTGAAGCTAAAAATATTTTATTTACAAATGGAGGATGGAAAATGTTAAAAAAAAATAATGTAAACTCTTTATCAGCATCAGTTATTCTTCAAAGTTGGTTTGAAATTAATAATAAATATTAATAATATTAATTATTAATATAAAATATTATTAAATAATAAATTCCATTAATAAAATTAAAAAATTTAATTATACTTGATTTATATTATTATTAAAAATAATTACCAAATATAATTTTATTTATATATTAAATTATATTAAGTAATAATAATTATTATTATATTACATATTTTATTAATATAAATATTCATGATTGTGAGGAATCTATGTTAACATTAATGTTTTTAGCTAAAAGTGTATGTGAAATTACTACAATTGTCTTATTATTAAGAATATGGATTACTTTAGTTACAAATAATACTTATAATTCTTTCTCACAATTTATTACCATAATATCACAACCTATTATTAAACCAATACAACAATATATACCTGATGTAAAAAAATTTGAATTATCATCATTTATTATTTTAAGTATTATATGTATAATAAAATATCCTCTATTGTCATACTTTAAATCAGATTCAACTCCTTGTACATCATTTATAATGTATATTATTATAGGTTTATTCTCTTTAATAAAATCTTGTGGATATCTGATATTTTGGTTAGTAACTATACGTTCTATATTTAGTTGGTTTAATAGAAATTATAATGATTTTGACCTTATATTAAACATATTAACAGATCAAATACTAGAACCTGTAAAAAAATTTGTTCCACCTATTTATAATATTGATATATCACCTTTTATAATCAGTGTTATTTTATACTTGTTAAATTTTTTAGGTCAAGATGTATTTCATGTATTTTGGTCAACAATATAATTTACAATGTATGCAAAAAAAATATTATAGTTTATATATTCATATTCCTTGGTGTTTAAAAAAATGTCCTTATTGTGATTTTTATTCTTTAAGAATTTCTGATTCTAACTCTAATTCTAATAAAAATATAAAAAAAAGATATATTAATAATTTATTATTTGATTTAGAAAACGATTTATTTTTTTTAAAAGAAAAACTAATTTATATTACAAGTATCTTTTTTGGTGGAGGTACACCTAGTTTAATAAATGGAAAATTAATTTATTATTTATTAAATGAAATAAATAAAAAAGTATATATAAAAAAATCAGCTGAAATTACTATAGAAGCGAATCCTTCATCTATTAATAAAAAAAATATTTTAGAATATAAAAAAAGTGGAATTAATCGTATTTCTATAGGTATTCAAAGTTTTAATGATATTAGTCTAAAATTATTAGGAAGGATTCATTCAGCTAAAGATGCTATTAATGCTATTAATACAGTAGTTGATAATGGTTTTACAAATTTTAATATAGATTTAATGTATGGCATACCAGGACAAACTTTAAAAGAAGCCAAAAATGATTTATATCAAACATTATTCTTTCATCCTAAACATATATCATGGTATCAACTTACAATAGAACCAAATACAATTTTTTATAAATATAAACCAACAAATTTACCAAAATATAATACTTTATGGAAAATTTATAAAGAAGGTAAAAAAATTTTAAAAAAATATGGATATATACATTATGAAATATCTTCTTTTGTAAAAAAAAATATTTTTAAATGTAAACATAATTTAAATTATTGGAATTTTGGAGATTATATTGGTATAGGTTGTTCAGCACATGGTAAATTTACTATGAATGATGGAAGTATTATTCGTACTACTAAAAATAATAATATTATAAAATATATGAATGGTAATTATTTATTTTCTTATAAAAAAGTTAAAGATTGTGATAAAATATTAGAATTTTTTTTAAATAGATTTCGTTTATTTAAAAAAATTTCTAAAAAAGATTTTACTTTAATTACAGGTATAAAAATTAATTCTATTAGTTTACATATAACAAAATCAGTAAAATTAGGATATATGAAACATAATAAAAATTATTTGATAGTTACTAAAAAAGGGTATTTATTTTTAAATAATTTATTAGAAATCTTTATTTAGTTAAATTAATTAGTTTTTATATATTCTAAAATCCATATTTTTTTATTTATTTTTTTTGCTTTATTAAAAAATTTTGTTGATGATAAATTATCATAATTTTTATAGATTTTTTTAAATGTATTTGATGGGGTAATATAATTATTATTATTAATATTATTAATATTAAAAATAATGTAATCTTTATATTGTGTATCATCTGTATTGATATATAATATTCCTTTATTTTGTAATAATAAAAATATTTGTTTTAAAAAATGATTATTTAATAATCTTCTTTTTTTATGTTTTAGTTTTGGCCAAGGATCAGGAAAATATATTTGAATTAATTTTATAAAATTATAAGGAATCATTTTTTGTAAAACATCTACAGCATTATAATTAATTAATTGTAAATTATTTATTTTATTTATATGAATATTTTTCAAACAATTAATTATTCCTGGTATATATACTTCAATACCAATAAAATTATATTGAGGATTATTTATAGCAATATTAATAAGTAATTCTCCTGTTCCAAAACCAATATCAATTATAATTGGCAAATTATTATGAAATATTAAATTAAAATTTATAGGTATTGTTTGAAATTCAATATTAAATATACATGAATATTTTTCTAATATTTTTTTTTGTGATTTACTTAATTTTCTATAACGACAAATAAAACTTTTAATATTATTTTTCATTTTACAATTTTTGTTGTATTTATATAATAAATTTTATCCATTCTATAAATTTAATTATATAATCTATATTATATTAAATAAAATAATAAATTACATATTTGGAAATATTTTATATGTCTAGAAAAATTTTTTGCATATTTTATCAATGTGAAATGACAGGATTAAATCATTATATATATCCTGAATATATTGGAAAAATTATTTTTAATCAAATATCTAAAGAAGCATGGAAACAATGGTTAATTAAACAAACTAAGTTAATTAATGAAAATAATTTAAATATGACAGATAAAAAACATTTTAATTACTTAAAAAAAAGTATGATATATTTTCTTTTTATGAAAAATTAATATTTTTAATAAAATATTATTTAAATTATTGGAGCCAAGCGGGATCGAACCGCTGACCCTCTGCGTGCAAAGCAGATGCTCTACCATCTGAGCTATAGCCCCTTTTTAGGCTTGAGTGGATTTGAACCACTGACCTCACCCTTATCAGGGGTGTGCTCTAACCATCTGAGCTACAAGCCTATAACTATTATCAAATAATTTATTCATATTTATTATTAAAAGTCAAATAAAATATTGTAATTATTTTAAAAATTATTTATTTCATTTATTATAAAATAATTATTATTTATTATATGAAGTAAAATTATATGTCATATTATAATACATTTGCATTTTTAGAATTTATACTACTTTTTAGTTTAATATTTTTATATAAAAAAAAGATTAATAATTTTAATAAATTAAGTTTAAAAATTAAAATTAATGAAAAAATTTTAGAACAAAAAATAAATGAAAATAGTCAATTAAATATTGAATTAAAAAATCTATTAAATTTAAAAGATAATTTAAACAATAATTTACAAGAATTAGAAATTAAATTAGTCCTTACTATAGAAAAAAATAATAATTTAAAATTTTTAAAATTAGAAAATAATGATTTAAAAATAAAAATATTAAATCAATTAGAAATTATTTCTGATTTAAAATCAGAAATAAGTAAAGTTAAAACTGAACTGAAAGACTCAATTATTTTTTTTGAAAAAAAAGAAATATTAATGACAAAAAATAAAAATTATTTAAATTTAGAATTTATGAATTTAGCTAATAAAATATTTGAAAATAATGAAAAACGTATTCATGAAAGTAATAAAAAAAATATAAAAAACATAATTAATCCATTAAAAAATCAATTAAATGATTTTAAAAATCAACTTCAAAATAATTTAAATCAAGAATCTTCTGAAAGAAATATATTAACTTATGAATTACGTAATTTACAAAAATTAAATAATCATCTTTCTCAAGAAGCAATTAATTTAACAAATGCTTTAAAAGGAAATAATAAAATTCAAGGAAACTGGGGTGAATTAATTTTAAATAAAATATTAGAATCATCAGGACTTAGAAAAGGATACGAATACGAAATTCAAAAAATTATTAAATTAAAAGATAAACAAAAAAAAATACAACCTGATATAATAATAAAGTTACCTCATAATAAAAATATTATAATTGACTCTAAAATGACTCTAGTAGCTTATGAACGTTATTTTAATTCTGATGATAATAAAATTAAAAATAAAGCTTTAGATGAACATATTCTAGCTATTAGAAATCATGTACGTTTATTAAGTAATAAAAATTATCAAAATTTACCTAATATGAAAACATTAGATTATATTATTATGTTTATTCCTATAGAACCTGCATTTTTAATAGCTATAGGTTATAAACCTTCATTATTAAATGAAGCATTAAAACAAAATATTATGTTAGTTAGTCCAACAACATTAATGGTTACTCTTAGAACTATTAGTAATTTATGGCGTTTTGATAAACAAAATAAAAACTCTTTAATGATAGTTGATAAAGCTACAAAATTATATAATAAAATTAGACTTTTTATAGAAGATATATATAATATTGAAAAAAGTTTAAATAAATTACAAGATAATTATAATTCAGCAAAAAAAAAATTATTTACAGGAAAGGGTAATATTATTTCTCAAGCAGAAAACTTTAGAAATTTAGGTATTGAAGTAGTTAGCAAAATAAATAAAAAATATATAGAAAATGATTAATACTATTTTTTATTTATAAAAAAAAACATATTAATATAATTTAATATATTTATAATATTATAAATAAAATTTTAAATAAAAAATAAATATTTTAATTATAGTTATTAATAATTAATAATTGTTTTTTATATATAATACTTAAAAATAATCATTTAATTTTAATTAATAATTAATATTAAATTTATTTATATCTATATTTTATATTATTTAAATACTTTTAACTTTTTAATGAAAAAATTTTTCTTAATTTAGAAAAATTTAAATAAAAATATTTAATAAATTTTCAAAATTGTTTATTTATAAAAAAATATTTTTTATAATTTTTAAAAAGTGATATATAATATATATATTATATTATAATAAAAATTATAAACTGACTAATATTTTATATAATTGATTTTAACATATAAAAAATACTTATTTTTTATTATTAAATATTTATTTTATACAATACTTGTAATATTTTAAAATTAAATTTTTGTAAGTTTAAATAATATAAGAAAATATTTAAATAAAGAGAAAAAATTATGATTTTAGTTTCTAGTATTTCTCAATTAATAAAAGATAAAATTAAAATTAATAGTGAAATTACTATAAGTGGCTGGGTTCGTACAAAAAGAATTTCTAAATCAGGAATAACTTTTATTATTTTATATGATGGTTCAAACATTAATGATATTCAAGTAATAGCTTATTCATCGTTAAATAATTATAAAAAAGAAATATTATTAATAACTAGTGGTTGTTCTTTAACAATTACAGGAAAACTAATAAAATCTCCTAAAAAATTACAAAAATATGAAATATGTGCTACACAAATAAAAGTTTTAGGATGGGTAAAAAATCCTGAAACATATCCTATTACACCTAAAAAACATAGTTTAGAATATTTAAGAAAAGTATCTCATTTACGTTCACGTACTAAATTAATTAGTAGTATCACTAGAATAAAACATAATATATTTCTATATATTCATAATTTTTTTCATAAAAATAATTTTTTTTGGATTAATACTCCATTAATTACTACTTTAGATACTGAAGGATCAGGTAAAATGTTTAGAGTTTCTACTCTTAATTCTAAATATTTATTTTTAAATAAACATCAAAAAATAGATTTTAAAAATGATTTTTTTGGTAAAGAATCTTTTTTAACTGTATCTGGACAATTAAATTTAGAATCATATGCATGTTCTATGTCTAAAGTATATACTTTTGGTCCTACTTTTAGAGCAGAAAATTCTAATACTAATCGTCACTTAGCTGAATTTTGGATGTTAGAAATAGAAATGTCATTTACAAATTTAAAAAGTATTATGTGTCTAGCAGAAAAATTATTAAAATATTTATGTAAAAAAATTTTACATAATCATATAGATGAAATCAATTTTTTATCAAAAAAAAATAATATTAATTTATTTGATAAAATTAATAAAATTATTATAAATAAATTTATAATTATTAATTATACTCATGCTATTGATATTTTAATAAAAAATCAAAAAAATTTTAATAATTCAGTTTTATGGGGAAAAGATTTATCTATAGAACATGAAAAATATTTAACTAATGATTATTTTAATGCACCAGTAATTGTATATAATTATCCAAAAGAAATAAAAGCTTTTTATATGTATCTTAATGAGGATAATAAAACAGTGTCTTCTATGGATATTTTATTTCCAGATATAGGAGAAATTATAGGTGGTTCTCAACGAGAACACAGAATTAATATTTTAGATGATAGAATTAATGAATTAAAATTAAATAAAAAAGATTATTGGTGGTATCGTGATTTAAGAAAATACGGTACTGTTATACATTCCGGTTTTGGTTTAGGATTTGAAAGATTTGTAGCATATATTACAGGATCGTATAATATTAGAGATGTTATTCCATTTCCAAGAACTCCATATAATGCTAAATTTTAATTAAAAAATTACAAATAATGTTAAAAATTAGTTTTCTGAAATAAAAAAATAAAGTAATATTATATATAATATATATAGATAATTAAAAATATTATAAATAATATATTATCGAGGATAATTATGAAATTTAATATATTAAAATTGTTAATACCATTTTTATTATTATTTAATATTGTATATGCCAATGAAATTTATGATAAAAATAATCAAACATTAGATTTATATGGTAATCTAAATGTTTATGATATTTTTTCTAAAAAAAATAATAAACCAGTTAAACATAACAAACAATATAATTTTGATTTAGGGTTAAAAGGTACAACAAAAATTAATAATGTTTTAAAAGCATTTGGGCAATTTGAATATACTATACAAATAAATAAAACTGAATCTCAGCCTAATTATCCTATAATACATTTAGGTTTTTTAGGATTACAATACTATAATACAACTATAAGTTATGGTAGAAATTATGGTATATTATACGACGCTATTTCATATATAAATAAATTTCCTATTTTAAATGATGGAATATATTATTTTAATGATAATTTTATGTTTGGTAGATCAAATAATTTAACAACATATAGAAATAATAATTTTTTTGGTTTAATAGATGGATTAAATATTGCTTTCCAATATCAAGGAAATAATGAATTTTCTAAAAAAGAGCAAAATGGTGAAGGATGGGGATCATCAATTGAATATAATTTAGGATGCGGAATTAATATTATTGGATCTTATTTTTCTTCTTATAGTACTCCTGATATTCATAATAAATCATTATTTTACAAATTTAATTTTGGTAAAAATATAAAAAATAAAAAAGTAAAAATAAAAGATAATAATAAAGATAATAATAAAGATAATAGAAATAATAATAAAGATAATAATAATAATATGTCTAATGCTTATGCATTGGGTATAAAATATAATAAAGAAAATATTTATTTATCAACAGTTTTTAGTGCAACTAATCATTCAATGAGATATCTTGCACATAATCAATTTTTATTAGCTAATCAAACTAAAAGTTTAGAAATTTTAGGTCAATATTACTTTAATAAAAATTTAAAAGCTTCAATATCTTATTTACAATCACAAGGTGATAATATACCTGCTGGAACTGACTATCCTTCTGGAAGAATTGATTTAGCTAAATATTTAACTATTGGTACTTCATATTCTTTAGGTAAAAATTTTTTAGCTTATGTAGGATATAAAATTAATTTATTAAATCTTACAGATTATGTAATAAGTACTTATATACCAAATGATGATATGATCGGTTGTGGTTTAACATATCATTTTTAATTAAAAAAATTAATTTTTTATTTTTCAAAAATTTACAAATACTAATTAACTATCTATTAATTATTAATAGTGATTAATAGATAGTTAGTTAGTATTTTATTTTTTTAAGATATAACTTTTTATTTTAAAAATGGATTATTTGATATTTCAAATCCTACAGTAGTTATAGGTCCATGTCCTGGAATAATAATAACATGATTACCTAACACTAATATTTTACTTTTTATAGAATGAATTAAAATATTATAATTACTTAATGGGAAATCAGTTCTACCAATACTTTTTTTAAAAATTATATCTCCTGAAAATAAAATATTATTTAATTTATTAAAAAACACTATATGTCCAGGAGTATGACCTGGACAGTGATATACAATTAATAATATATTTCCTATTATAATTTGATCATTATTTTTTAACCAATGATTATTTTTAAAAATACAATTAGGAATTTGAAAAATATTTTTTTGAAATTTAATATTTTTTATCCAAAAATCATCTTCTTTATGAGGTCCTAAAATAGGTATTTTATATATATTAGATAATATATATGCAGAACCAATATGATCTAAATGTCCATGAGTTATTAATATTTTTTTCACAGATAAATTATATTTAGTAATATTATCTATAATTTTATGGTGTTCTCCACCAGGATCAATTATTGCTGCATGTAAAGTAATGGAACACCATATTATACAACAATTTTGATAAAAATTTGTTACAGGTATAATTATATAATTCATTATGCATTATAAAATAATATATATTAAAAATGTTCTATATATTTATTTTATCTCTAATTGTTTTCCTGGTTTAAAAAAAATAATATATTGAGATTTTAATTTTAATATATTACCAGTTTTAGGATGATAACATGTTCGTGAAGATTTATAATATAGAGAAAAACTACCAAAACCTCTAATTTCTATTTTATGTTTTTGAGAAAGATGTGTACTCATACAATCTAATATTTCTCTTACTATATTTTTAATAATATTAGACGTAATTTTATTATTTTTATTTTCTGATATTAATTTATTAATTAATTCAGATTTGTTCATTAATATACACCATATTATATTAATATTTTTAGTAATTATTTTTTATTAAAATAAAATTTTATTCACATTTTGCAGCTTTAAAAGCTTCTGTCATAACATTATCAAAAGATGATCCTTTTTTATTTTTTTTAAAAATATTTTTGTCCACTTCTTTAATTGGCATGGTAAGATTTACTAGTCTATTTTTTCTATCAATATTAATTATTTTACTTTCAATATTACTTTTTACTTTAAAATATTTAATAAAATTTTCAATTTTACAATTTACTTGATCGGATAATTTTATATTACCTAATATACCATCTAAAAATTTTATAGTTATTATTTTAGAATCAACGTTAATAATATTACCCTTAACAAGAATACCTTTTTTTTGTGCTATAATATAATTATTTAATGGATCATCATTTAATTGTTTAATTCCTAAAGATATCCTCTCTCTTTCAGAGTCTACTTGAAGTACTATTGTTGTAATTTCATTTCCTTTTTTATAATTACGTACTTCTTCTTCACCATTATTAATCCAAGATAAATCAGATAAATGAACTAAACCATCAATACCTCCACTCAAACCAATAAAAATACCAAAATCTGTTATAGATTTTATTTTACCTTTTACTTTATCTCCTTTATGATTATTTTTAGCAAATTCTAACCATGGATTAATAGTACACTGTTTTATTCCTAAAGAAATTCTTCTTCTTTCTTCATCAATGTCTAATACCATAACTTCTATTTTATCATTAATATTAACTACTTTTGAAGGGTGAATATTTTTATTAGTCCAATCCATTTCAGATATATGTACTAATCCTTCAACTCCTTCTTCTATTTCAACAAAACATCCATAATCTGTTAAATTTGTTACTCTACCTATTGTTTTTTTATTTTCAGGATAACGTTGAGAAATAGATATCCAAGGATCTTCTCCTAATTGTTTGAGTCCTAATGAAACCCTAATTTTTTCTTTATCAAATTTTAATACTTTTACAAAAATTTCTTCTCCTATATTCACAATTTCACTAGGATGTTTTACTCGTTTCCAAGCCATATCAGTAATATGTAATAGTCCATCGACTCCACCTAAATCTACAAATGCACCATAATCAGTAAGATTTTTAACTAGTCCTTTAATCTTTATACCTTCATGTAAATTATTTAATAACTGGGTTCTTTCAGCGCTATTTTCAGATTCTATTACTGCTTTTCTAGATACAACTACATTATTACGTTTTTGATCTAATTTAATAACTTTAAAATTTAATTCTTTACCTTCTAAATGAAAAGTATCTCTTATTGGTCTAATATCTACCAAAGAACCAGGTAAAAAAGATCGAATTCCATTTAAATCTACAGTAAAACCTCCTTTAACTTTTCCAGTAATAATACCAGTAATGTTACTAACATTAGTATATGATTTTTCTAATATTAACCATGCTTCATGTCTTTTAGCTTTTTCTCTAGATAATATAGTTTCTCCAAATCCATCTTCTATAGCATCTAATGCAACATCTATTTTATCTCCTACTTTAATTTCAATATTACCTTGAGTATTTTTAAATTGTTCTATAGGAATATAAGATTCTGATTTTAAACCAGCATCTACTAATACCAAATCTTTTTCAATAGAAATTATAATCCCAGTAATTATAGAACCTATATTAATAGTATTATTTTTTAAAGATTTTTCAAATAATTGAGCAAAACATTCAGTCATATTGATAGCTTTAACTATATAAAGTAAATATCTACTTAAATCCTATTAAGTATGATTTTTTTTAAAAAACTCATATAATCCATATTATGAGAAGTTAATATAAATATATATATTTGTAATATTTATTTATTTAAATTTAACATTAATATTATTTAACTTCAACTATGCATATAATGATTAATTTATAATTTAAATTTTATTTTTATTTGATAATACAAAAATATTTATATATGAATAAGAAATTTTCTAAATTATTATTTAATAACAACTAATTTTTTTAAAATCTTCAAAATAATTAGGATATGTTTTACTAATGCAATTAGGATTAATAATACGTACTGATTTATTAGATAGTGATAATAATGAAAAACACATTGCCATTCTATGATCATTATAAGTTTCAATAATAGTACTTTTTATATTTTTAGGAGGAATTATAGTAATAAAATCTTGACCTTCTATTATAAAAGCTCCAGTTTTTCGTAATTCAGTAACCATAGCAGTTATACGATCAGTTTCTTTAACACGCCAATTATAAATATTTTTAATAGTAGTTATTCCTTTTGCAAATAAACTAGTTACAGCTATAGTCATAGCAGCATCAGGAATATGATTCATATCCATATTAATAGAATTTAATTTATTACGAGAACAAGAAATATAATTTTTTCCATTATGTATTTTCGCTCCCATACATTTTAATACATCAATAAATTTAATATCTCCTTGAATACTATTTTTATTAATATTAATTAATTTGATTTTCCCACCTTTAATAGCAGCTGCTGCTAAAAAATATGAAGCAGATGATGCATCTCCTTCAATTGTATATTCTCCAGGAGAAAAATAATTTTGGTTACCATTAATAATAAAATTATTATAATTATTATTATATATCGTTATACCAAAAATTTTCATTAATTTAATTGTGACATCAATATATGGTTTAGAAACTAAATTATTTTTTATAAAAATTGATGTATCTATTTTTAATAAAGGACTAATCATTAATAATGATGTTAAAAATTGACTAGATATTGATCCTTCTATTTCAATATTATTTATTCCAGTAAATCCACCTTTTAAATGAATAGGAGGATAATTTTGATTATTTAAATATTCAATTTTAGCTCCACCCATACGTAAAGATTCAACAAGATGTCCAATAGGTCTTTCTAACATACGTGGTTCGCCAGTTAATATAATATTACAATTTTTATTTAAAGACAAAAGAGCAGTTAATGGTCTTATAACTGTTCCTGCATTACCTAAAAATAATGTTAATTTTTTATTACATTTAAAAAATTTATTATTTCCTATAATATCACAAATAGTATTATTATTAGACAAGTAATATTTAATACCTAATAATTTTAATGCATTAAGCATATGATTAATATCATCACTATTTAATAGATTAATTAATCTAGTCTTCCCATTTGATAATGCAGATAATAATAATGCTCTATTAGAAATACTTTTAGATCCTGGTAATTTAATACAACCATTAATTTTATTAATAGGATTTAAAGTTAAAATATTTTTCATAATAAATTATTCATTTTATAGAAAATTATATTTTTATTAATATTTTTTATATATATAATTTTTCAAAATTATTCATAAATTTTACTAAAGCTTGTACACCTTCTATAGGCATAGCATTATATATTGAAGCTCTTATGCCACCAATAATACTATGTCCTTTAAGAAAATATAATCCTTGTTTCTCCGCTTCTTTTAAAAATTTATTTTCTATATTTTTTTTATTAATTTTAAAAACTATATTAGTTATAGATCTGTTTTTAACAGATATATTATTTACATATATTTTACTATTATCTATAGTAGAATATAATAATTTTGCTTTTTTTTGATTTATTTTATTAATATATTTTACTCCTCCTTTTTTTTTTAACCATTTTACAACTAAACTAGATAAATATAATGAAAATGTTGGTGGTGTATTATACATTGAGTTATTATCAGAAATAATTTTGTAATTTAAAACAGATGGTAATTCTTTACGATAATTATTTTTAATAATTAAATCATCTCTAATTATTACAATAGTTAGACCAGATGGACCAACATTTTTTTGAGTACTAGCATATATTATTCCATAATTTGTTATATTAATTTTTTTTGTAAGTATAGTAGAAGATAAGTCTGCAACAACAATTGCATCTTTAAACTTAGGATCTTCATTGATAGCTATACCTTCTATAGTTTCATTAGAACAATAATGAATATATATTGATTTATTATCTAATAACCATTCATTCATTGGTTTTATATATAAAATATTATTAATTATTTTTCTGGTATGAATAATATTAGGTTTACAATATTTTTTTGCTTCTTCCATTGCTTTATAAGACCAATAACCGATATTTGCATAATCGGCTTTTTGATTATAATTAAGTAAATTCATTGGAATAGCAGCAAACTGTGTTCTTGCGCCTCCTTGAAAAAATAATATTTTATATGTATTAGGTATATTCATTAATATACGTAAGTCGTTTTCAAATTCTTCAACTAAATTTATAAAATATTTACTACGATGACTAATTTCCATAACTGAAAAATTTAAATTATTCCAATTAATTAATTCGTTTTGTGCTTTTAATAATACTTTATGAGGTAAAACTGCTGGACCTGGACTAAAATTGAATATTTTTTTCATTAATAATATCCACAAAATTTAATATTGATAATATATTTAAATAATTTTTTTGATATTTAAGTATCTTTTTTAGGTATAATTTTTTTATGAGTATGAATAGACATTATGATACCAAAACTAGCAAGAGAAACTATGAGAGAAGTTCCTCCATAACTAAATAAAGGTAAAGGTATACCAACAACAGGTAACAAACCACTAACCATACCAATATTAACAAAAATATAAAAAAATAATATTGATATTATACCACTAATCGTAATTTTTCCAAAAAAATTTTCTGATTTTAAAGCTAAAATCATTCCTCTAAATATTAATATTGTATATAAAATTATTAATAATACTACTCCTATAAATCCAAATTCTTCTGCTAATACAGCAAAGATAAAATCTGTAGATTTTTCTGGTAAAAATTCGTATTGATTTTGAGTACCATTTAACCATCCTTTACCTATTAATCCACCCGATCCAATAGCTATTTTAGACTGAATAATATGATATCCTCTATTTAAAGGATCACTTTCAGGATGAAATAACATAAAAATTCTTTCTTTTTGATATTCATGAATAAATCCAAACCATGATATGGGTATTATTAATAATATTATTATTAAATTATTAATAATAATTTTCCATGATAATCCTGATAAAAATAAAATACATAATCCAGAAATAAAAATTAAAACACCATTACCTAAATCAGGTTCATTAATTATCAAAATGGTAGGTATCATGATTAAAATCATTATTTGAAAATATTTTTTTAGAGACATAGGATGAATACTTTTATTTATTATTTTAGCTATAATTAAAGGAATAGCTATTTTTATTATTTCTGATGGTTGAAATTTTATAAATTCTAAATCTAACCATCTTTGTGCACCTTTACTAATATGTCCTATTATACAAACAATTGTTAATGATAAAATACAAAAAAAATATAATGAAAATGCATATTTTTCATAAAATTTTGGAGGAATTTGAGCAAATATTATCATTATAATAAATCCTAATAACATTTGTATTAATTTATTTTGAAATATGTATTCATTTCCTCCAATAGCACTCCATGTAACTATAATACTTAAAGATAAAATTAATATAATACATATTAACAATATTAAATCAATATGTAATTTCGTAACAAAAAAATTATTAAAAAATTTTTTATTTTTCATATTTATATATAAATATATTATTTTATTAAAAAATCTTTATTATGTGCAAAAATATAATCAAAAATTTTTCTCATAATATCTCCTATTACTAAATCTTTATTGTTTTCAATAATAATTACAATAGCTATTTGTGGATTTTTATAAGGAGTATAAGCTATCATAAGTTTATGATCTCTTAAACTATCTTTTATTACATTAATATTATATTTTTTTATATTATTTAAATTAAAAACTTGTGCTGTACCAGATTTAGCAGCTATTATATATTTTGCAAATGATAAACTTTTATAAGCAGTACCATTATTATGATTTGCTACTCCATACATTCCTCTTTTTACTAATTTCCAATATTGATTAGATATATTTCTAATGGAAGCATAATGTTTAGATTTAAAAGGATAATATTTATCATTTATTTTTATCTGTTTTAAAATATGAGGTTGTTTTACAATCCCATTATTGATTAATATTATTAATGCTTTGCTCATTTGTATTGGTGTTGTATACCAATAACTTTGACCTATTCCTACAGATATAGTATCTCCTGTATACCAAGTATCTTGTTTATTATTTAATTTCCATTTCTTTGTTGGTAAATTACCTAATTTTTCATTAGCTAAATCAACTTTTGTTAGTTCTCCATAACCAAATTTTTTCATCCAATGATGTATTTTATTAATACCCATATTAAAAGCTATTTGATAAAAAAAAGTATCCGCAGATTCTTCTAATGATTTAATAAGATCTAAATAACCATGTCCTGTTTTTTTCCAATCTTTATAACGTTTATGACATTTTGGTATTTCCCACCACCCAGGATCAAAAATAATAGTTTTTTCATCTATTAATCCTAATTGCAAAGCAGCTATAGATATATATGGTTTAACTGTTGATGCTGGTGGATATATTCCTTGAATAGCACGATTAATAAGTGGTTTATTTTTATCATGTATTAAATGATTAAAAACTTTGTGAGTCATTCTACGTATAAATAAATTTGGATTAAAACTAGGTGTAGAAACCATAGCTAAAATACTACCATCTTTAGGATTTAAAACAATAAGAGCAGAACGTATATTCTGAGGTATTAATGATGAAACATATTTTTGTAATTTAATATCTATACTTAAAAAAATATCATAACCTGCATATGCATTCTTTTGAGAAATTTGTTTTATAATATGTCTTCTATTATCTATTTCTATTTTTTTATATCCTGTAATACCATGTAAAACATTTTCATAATATTTTTCAACTCCAGATTTACCAATATTTTTACTATGAATATAATTTTTTCTCTTTTTTTGTTTTATTAAACTACGTAAATCTTCAATACTAATTCTTGATATATATCCAATAAAATGTGCACATATTGCACTATAAGGATAAAATCTTTTTTGATAAGTTACTAAAAAAAAACCTGGAAGTCTATACTTATTTAAAAAAAATTTTGCTACTTCAACATCATTTAAATCTACTTTCATAATTATTGGATGAACTGTATCTTTTTGTAGTGCTTTCAAAAATAATTTAACATTTTTTTTAGATATATGTATTATAGATCGTATTGTTCTTATTTTTTTTACAATATCTTTATTTTGAAAAGGTAAAAAAGCTAATTTATAAAAAGTTTTATTCATAGCTAATAATATTCCATTTCTATCATAAATTAGTCCTCTCATAGGTACTAAAGGTAATAATTTAATATAATTTTTTTTAGATTTTTTTTCATAAAAATTAAATTTTATTATTTGTAAAGTATATAAATTAAATAATAAAATAGATAAAGATAATATAATAATTATTAATAATAATATTATTCTTCGAATAAAATTTTGATTTTTTTTAGTATTACTTTGAGTAATATTAGAATCTAATATCATTAGATAATTACTTCCTTTATTTTTAATAACAAACTAATATACACAATTATTTTTTATAAAATTAATAAAATCAATTGTTCTAAATCAATCCAAAAATATTTTTTAATATAATCATTAATTATAAATGTTTTTATATTTATTTCTATTTCTAATAATAATTTAATTGATAAATATAATTGATCATGAGTAATTTTTTTTAAAATTTTTTTTATAATTGAATATTTATCTATAGGAATTAAAGATTTTTTTAATAAATAATAAAAATTATCTTTATTCATATTTCTTTTTAAGATTAAAAGTAAAAAAATATTTTTTTCTATTTTAGATAATATTAAATAAGGACTTATTTGTTCATGTTTTAATTTATTTAGTATATTAATACTATGTTGTATTTTTTTTGAAAATATTAAATCATGAGATTTTATAAATAAAAAATTATTTGTAATTTTTGAAAGAAATTTCAAATTAATATTACTTTTTTTAGGATATAATAAAGATATATCTTTAAGTGTTTGATATAAAAAAGTTAAATTATCTTCATATAAATAGCATAATAACTTACAACAAGAACTATTTAATAATAAATTTAATTTTTTAATTTTAATAAAGACCCAATTAATCAATTGTATGTTATTTAATTTATTACATATTCTTAATAAAAAAAAATGATTATTGATTATTTTAAATATAAAATTAGAAGAAATAGCAATATCTGTATGTATTTCTAATATAAGAATAATATCAATATTAATAATTTTAAAAAGATTAATTATTTTTTTTTTACAATTAATAAATATTTTTTTATCAAGAAAAATTAGATTTATTATTTCTTTTTTATAAAAAATATTTCTTTCTAAAAACTTATGAAAAATATTATTCCATTCAGTATGATTATCTATAACAATAGAACTATATTCTACAAAACCTAATACTTTTGTATTATTACGTAATTTAATAACAGTTCTTTTTATAAAAAAAGATTCATTACCAGCTAATATGTAGCAATTATATTTATTCTGATAAATATCAATATCTATATTTTTTACTAAAACTTGATTCATAAAAAATATTATTAATAATCTCTTAAATTTAATAATTTTAATTATTTAATAATATCATTATATAAAAATTATAACAAAAAATTTTATAAATATTTTGTCATTTTATAACAATGTTAAATATTTTATTTGGTACA
This sequence comes from Enterobacteriaceae endosymbiont of Plateumaris consimilis, assembly GCF_012563145.1. Taxonomy (NCBI): domain Bacteria; kingdom Pseudomonadati; phylum Pseudomonadota; class Gammaproteobacteria; order Enterobacterales; family Enterobacteriaceae; species Enterobacteriaceae endosymbiont of Plateumaris consimilis. The sequence goes on from NZ_CP046230.1 coordinate 329,900, forward strand.
TAAATTGTTTTAATTATATTATGATTTAATATAAGTTTTAATATTTTTTTATGATTTAATATATATTTTTTAATATTATCTTTAGAATTTTTATAACTATATGGTATATTAATTATATATTTTTTTTTCCCATTAAGTTGTATAATAATATTAAATGATTTTTTTTTATCAAATTGAATATTAATAACTACAGGCCATGTTTCGTTATCAATATCATTACTATTACCGATATATTTCCATAATACAAAAGAAAAATGTGGTGTAAATGGATATAACATTTTAATTATAACTATTAATGCATCATGAATAATAATATGATCTTCTAAATTAGAAATTTTATATTTTGTTATTTTATTTACCAATAACATTATTGATGATATTGCTGTATTAAAAATTTGTTTTTTTCCAATATCATTTGAAACTTTAATTATTATTTTATTTATATATTCTTGTAATAATCTTTGTTTTAAATTTATTTTTGAATAAAAAATTTGTTTATTTATATTTTTTATATTGCAATTAAATTTATTATGTTGAAATATAAATTTCCATATTTTTTTTAAAAATCTAGACATACCTTTAATTCCTGATTCTTTCCATTTTAAAGATACACTAGGTGGTGCAGCAAACATTATAAAAATACGTAAAATGTCAGCTCCATATTTTTTTATTATATTTTCTGGATCTATTCCATTATTTTTAGATTTAGACATTTTAATCATACCATTATATATTAATTTTCTACCTGTATTATCTTCAACATCAATGATATTATTATTTTTATCTCTTTTTTTAACGATAACATTAACAGGTGATATCCAATGACATTTGTTATTTTTATCTATATAATAAAATGAATCAGCTAATACCATTCCTTGACATAATAAATTTTTAACAGGTTCATCGTTTTCTAATAATTTAAAATCTCTCATTAATTTATGAAAAAATCTAAAATATATTAAATGCATAGTAGCATGTTCTATTCCACCTATATATTGATCAACTGGTAGCCAATATTTTACTGAAGATCTATTTAACATTTCTTTATTATATTTAGGACAAGTATATCTTGCATAATACCAAGAAGATTCTATAAAAGTATCAAAAGTATCTATTTCTCTAATTCCTTTGTTTCCGTTTAAATTATATTTAAACCAATCTAAATTATCATTAACTTTTTCACTATAATTTTGTTGTGTATTATTAAAAATTTCACTAGGAAATGATATTGGTAAATCTTTTTCTTTTAAGGGAAAAATTTTTTTATTATTTAATATAACAACAGGTATAGGTGTACCCCATAAACGTTGTCTTGAAATACTCCAATCTTTTAATCGATAATATATTTTTTTTTTTGCTATATTTTGCTTAATTAAGTATTGAGTCAATAATTGAATATTTTTTTGATTATAGTTAAAATTATTAACTATTAAATTTATATTATTATTTTTAATAATAGGTATATTATGTTTTTGCGCAAATATTAGATCTTGTTTACTATGAGTAGGTATTCCAATAGTAGCTTGAATATTATAATGATGAGAAATTTTATTAACAATTAATATTGGAATTTTTTTTTTTGTTATTATATTAATAGCAAATAATCCACTATCGATAGATAATTCTTCAATATTATTATCTTGTAATAATAAATCACATGATTTTATAAAATTATTAATTTTAGTATTTATATAAGAAATTTTTTTAAGTAAAGGATGATTAAATAATATTTTTATAAAACAAATATTTATATAAAAATAAATATTTTTTATAAAAACTTGAATATTATCATTACTATTAAAAATATTAAAATTTATGTCTAATCCTTCTATTTTACCTATCCAATTCATTTGCATAGTTTTAACTTTTTGTGGCCAACCATGTAATGTTTTTAATGAATTTAATAATTCTTCAGCATAAGTAGTAATTTTAAGAAACCATTGAGAAATAGATTTTTTTATAACATTACTATTACATCTCCAACAACGATTTTTATGAACTTGTTCATTAGCTAATACAGTTTGATCTATTGGACACCAATTTACGGGTGAAATTTTTTTATAAACTAATCCATGATTATATAATTTTAAAAAAAACCATTGTTCCCAACGATAATAATCAGAATGACAAGTTGTTATTTCTCTATCCCAATCATAACTAAAACCTAATAATTTTAATTGTTTTTTCATATAATGAATATTATTTTTAGTCCATATATCTGGTCTAATATTGTTATTCATAGCAGCATTTTCTGCAGGTAAACCAAAAGCGTCCCAACCTATAGGATGTAAAACATTTTTACCCAACATACGTTGATATCTAGCAATCACATCTCCGATTGTATAATTACGCACGTGTCCCATATGTAATTTTCCTGATGGGTAAGGTAACATAGAAAGACAATAAAATTTTTTTTTATGTTTATCTTCAGTAACTTTAAATGTTTTATTTATATCCCATATTTTTTGTACATATGATTCTATTTCTGCAGGTAAATATTCTTTTTTCATATTTATAAACACCTTATATATTTTATCTATATTATTTACTAATAAAAATTAGTGTTTTATATAAGTAAAATATGTAATTTTTTATATAAAAATAATATTTGTAATAAAAAATTTAATATTATTAGTTATTTTTCTTAATATAAATATATTTAGTTTAAATTTATATTATATAATAATATATAAATATTAATTTTTATATAAAAATATTTATATAAAAATTATTTGTAAGGATTAGAATATCCAAGAAGAGTAAGTAATTTAATTTCTTCTAATTGCATTATTTTTGTTTTTTTATTATTAAAATGATCAAATTTTAATAAATGTAGACTGGAATGTATAATCATATGAGCCCAATATTCTTCTATTTTTTTATTGTACATATAAGCTTCATATTCAATAATATCTTTACATAAGATAATATCTCCTAAAAAAAATTTTTTAGATAAATAATCTTCATAAGGAAAACATAAAACATTAGTTGTTTTATTCATACTTAAAAATTTCATATTGAGTTTTTTGATTATTTTTTTTTCTACAATACTAATATTTATTATAAATTTTTTTTTATAATTATTAAAAATAATATATAACCAATTATATAAATTACTTTTTAAAGGTAAATTATTTTTATTTTTACAATAATTATTATAATTTAATAGAATATTTTTCATTTATTATTTACCAAATATATATAATTTTTAAATTAATATAAATTATTAATATTAATTATCATTTAAAGAAATAAATTTACCATGTAATGAATATAAATAAAAAGCAGTAATTTTTATATTAACTAATTTCCCAATATAATTATATTTATTTAGAAAAAAAACAACTCGATTGTTTTCTGTTCTACCAAAAAAAAATTGTTTATTTTGAGGTGATATACCTTCAACTAAAATAGTTTGTATAGTGTTTAACATTTTTTTACTATTTTTTTTAATTTGTTGATTAATATAATATTGTAAAATATATAATCTTTGTTTTTTTTCATATTCACTAATATTATTATTTAATTTACTTGCTGGAGTTCCTGGTCTAGGAGAATATATAAAACTAAAACTCATATCAAAATTAACATCTAATATTAATGAAATAGTTTTATAAAAATCATTTTGTGTTTCTCCAGGAAAACCTATAATAAAATCTGAACTAATTTGTATATTAGACCTAACAATTCTTAATTTCTTGATAATATTTTTATATTCAATAATATTATATCTTCTTTTCATTAATGATAAAATCTTATTAGATCCACTTTGTACAGGTAAATGAACAGAACTAACTAATTGGGGTATTTCATAATATGTTTGGATTAATTCATCAGAAAAATTTTGTGGATGACTAGTAGTAAATCTAATTCTTTTAATAGCTTTAATTTTAGAAATTTTTTTTAATAATGTGGGAAAATTACATATATTACCTTCTAAATCTATATATTTATAAGCATTAACATTTTGTCCTAATAAATGAACTTCTTTAACTCCTTGTTTAGATAAAATTATTATTTCTTTTATAATATCTTGATAAGGTCTACTAACTTCTTTTCCTCTTGTGTGTGGTACGATGCAATACGTGCAATATTTATTACAACCTTCTATTATAGAAATAAATTCACTAATATTTCTTTTTTTTGGTGATGGAAAATAATTAAATTTTTCTATTTTTGGAAAACTAATATCAATTAAATATTTTTTAAATATACGAACTTTTTTAATCATCATAGGAATTCTATGTAAAGTTTGTGGTCCAAAAATAATATCTACATGATTAGCTCTATTTAGTATCTTTTTACCTTCTTGTACAGCAACACATCCTCCAACACCAATAATTATATTAGGATTTAATTTTTTTAAATTTTTCCATCTTCCTAACTGATGAAATAATTTTTCTTGAGCTTTTTCTCTAATTGAACATGTATTTAATATAATTATATTAGCATTATTTATAGTTTTAGTAATTTTACAATTTAATTCTTTTTCCATTAGATCGGCTATCTTAGATGAATCATATTCATTCATTTGACAGCCCCAAGTTTTAATATATAATTTGTTATTTAACATAAGAATTTATTATTAAGTTTATATATAAAATATATATAAATAAGAGTTGTTTTTTCAAAAAATATTACTGGGGTACCTGGATTTGAACCAGGGATGCCGGTATCAAAAACCGGTGCCTTAACCTCTTGGCTATACCCCAAGAAAAAAAATATATAAAATAAAAATTTTGCGGAAGACGAGACTTGAACTCGTATATTATATTAATTCCAGAACCTAAATCTGGTGCGTCTTCCAATTCCGCCACTTCCGCTAAAATTTTATATAGCTACGATGGGAATTGAACCCATGACCTCAGCGTTATGAGTGCTGTGCTCTAACCACCTGAGCTACGTAGCTAAAAAAACATAAGTATATTATGTAAATATAAAATTAGAACGTCAACTAATTTATTACTTTAAATGAATATTTTTTATAAATTATAAAAAAATGGTCTTTAACTTATGTATAAAAAAAATAATACTTATAAAAATAATTTTATTTATCAAATTATTAATAATGATTTAAAAAATAAAAAATATGGTTTGATATATACAAGATTTCCACCAGAACCTAATGGTTATTTACATATTGGACATCTTAAATCTATATGCCTTAATTTTACAATAGCAAAAGATTTTAATGGTAAATGTAATTTAAGAATTGATGATACTAATCCTGTTAAAGAAAATATTAAATATATAGAATCTATAAAAAAAGATTTAATTTGGTTAGGTTTTCAGTGGTCAAAGAATATTAAATATTCATCTGATTATTTTGATCAATTATATGAATATGCCATAGAATTAATTAAAAAAGGTTTTGCATATGTTGATGAACTAACATCAGAAGAAATTCGCAATTATAGAGGAACTTTATTGATTCCAGGTAAAAATAGTCCATATCGGAATAGAAGTATAGAAGAGAATTTAATATTATTTAATAAAATGAAATTAGGTAAATTTTCTGAAGGTAGTGCATCTTTAAGAGCAAAAATAAATATGCAATCAAAAATTATTGTTTTACGAGATCCTGTTTTATATAGAATTAAATTTATTCAACATCATCAAACAGGAAATAAATGGTGTATATATCCTATGTATGATTTTGCTCATTGTATTGCAGATGCTATTGAAGGAATTACACATTCATTATGTACATTAGAATTTCAAGATAATAGATTATTGTATGATTGGATTATTAATCATATAAGTATAAATCATCATCCTAAGCAATATGAATTTTCTAGGTTAAATATAGAGTATTCTATTCTATCAAAAAGAAAAATGAATTTATTAGTAAATAATAAAATTGTAAATAACTGGAATGACCCTAGAATGTTAACTATTTCAGGATTAAGAAAAAGAGGTTATACTGCATCATCTTTAAAAGAATTTTGTTATCGTGTTGGTGTTACAAAACAAAATAATCTTATAGAGCGAGTATCTCTTGAATCATGTATTAGGGATGAATTAAATAAAAATGCTCATAGAATGATGGCTATATTAAAACCTTTAAAAATAATTATTACAAATTTTCCTACAACAAAAGAAAAAATTAAAATTATTGCTCCTAATCATCCAAATAACCATGCTATGGGTTTTAGAAATATTTTTTTTACTAAAGAAATATATATAAATGAATTAGATTTTATTGAAAAAGATATAGAAAATAATAAAAAATTAACTTTAAAAAAAGAAATACGTTTAAGATATTCTTTTGTAATTAAAGCTAATAAAATATTAAAGAATAAAGAAAAAATTATTTGTGTGTATTGTACTTATGATTCTAACACTTTAGGTAAAAAATTAAATAAAAATCGAAATGTAAAAGGAGTAATTCATTGGTTATCAATTTCTCATTCTATTCCAGCTATTTTTAGAATATATGATAATTTATTTACAAAAAAAAATATTGATTTTATCAATATAAATAAAATTTTAAGTTTTATAAATAAAAAATCATTATTAATATATAATGGTTTCATTGAAAAAAATATTTTAAAAAAAAAACAAAATAAATCTTTTCAATTTGAAAGGGAAGGTTATTTTTGTTTAGATAAAAAAGATTCTAATAAAAAAGTTTTAATTTTTAATCAAATAACATCATTAAAAAATAAATTTAAAATATAATTTTTAAATTTATTTATAATAAAAATCAATTATATATAAAAAATATAATTGATTTTTTAAAATTTAAAAATTTTTAGATATTTGTTTGACCCATTGTTTAATACGTAAAGAAGTTAAATGAGATTGTCTATCTTCATCTATAGTTAATCCTAAAAAATAATCTTTATTTTTTAAACTTTTAGTATATTCAAAATGATATCCTAAAGTAGGCCAATATCCTATTATTGTTGCTTTATTTTTTTTAATAATTTTATAAATTAAACTAATTGCATCGCAAAAATAATCTCCATAATCTTCTTGATCACCACATCCAAATAAAGCTACAATTTTATTTTGAAAATTTATTGTTGTTAAAATAGGAAAAAAATCATCCCAATCACATTGAGCTTCACCATAATACCAAGTTGATATTCCAAATAAAAGTATTGGAAAATTTTCAATATCTTCTTTATTACTTTTAGAAATATCAAATACTTTAGTATTAAACATAGATAATTCTTTTTGAATTTTTAATGCAACATTTTCTGTATTACCTGTATCACTACCAAAAAAAATACCTATTTTAGACATATGAATTATTTACCTTAAAAAATTTTATTTTAAACAAAAATTAAATATTTTATTTATAACTATATTAGTTTTTTCAATATGTAAAAAATGACCAGCAGATATATTATATATCTTAGCTAATGGAAATTGATCAAATAATTTTTTATAATATATATGATTAACATAAAGAGATTTTTCTCCTTTTAAAAATAATATTTCTCCTAACCATGAAGGTATTATTTTCCAATTTAATATTGTATTATATTCATTACTTAATATAGGTAAATTAAACTTCCATTTTCCGTTAGAAAAAGAATTTAAAAGAAATTTAATTATGTGTGTTTTTTTTATATAAAAACTCATTATTTCAAAAGCTTTTACTTTAGTAAATATTTTTAACTTATGAATTTTATTTAATATAAAAAAAATATTTTTATTATTAAAATAATAATTAACAGGTGCTATATCAAGAATAATAATTTTTTTTATAAAATTAGGAATTAATTTAGTCATAGTCATAGCAATTTTACCACCCATGGAATGTCCTATTATAATAATTTTATTTTTAATACCAATATATTTAAGCGTATCTAAAATATCTTGAGCCATTAATATATAATCCATATTATTATTATGAGGAGATGAACCATGGTTTCTTACATCAATTTCAACAATTTTGTATTTTAATTTTTTATTTAAAATTTTAGCAATATAATGTAAACTGTGTTTATTACCAAATAAACCGTGAATTGTAATAATAGTTCTATTTATTTTTTGATCAAAATTATTTATAGGAATAATAGAGTAATTTAAAATCATAATATAATTTGTTTTATTTAAATTTATATTTAAATATATATTATTTTAAATAAATATATATATTTATATATTTATTATAATTTTTTATTATAATATAAAATTGTTAAAACTTATTAAAATATTATTTATATAATAAATTATATTAATAATCATTATTTAATTCACATAATAAAATGTATAAATAAAAAATAATATTCTTTATGAAAAATATAAATCCCACTAAAACGATTTCTTGGAAAATATTAACAGAACATTTTCAAGAAATGAAAGAAATTACACTTATTGATTTATTTAAAAAAGACAAAAAAAGATTCTCTAAATTTTCTATTAATTTTGAAAACGAAATTCTTTTTGATTTTTCAAAGAATATAATTAATGAAAAAACAATTAAAAATTTGATTAATTTAGCTAAAGAAATTGATTATAATAATGCTATTAATTCTATGTTTTATGGGGAAGATATTAATATAACAGAAAAGAAACCAGTTTTACATATTGCATTACGTAATCAATATAGTACAAGTACTTTTTTAAATAATGAAAATATATATAATAATATTATTATTAATTTAAAAAAAATTAAACAAATCTCTGATGATATAATTTCAGGAAAATGGAAAGGATATCAAAATCATACAATAAAAAATATTATAAATATAGGTATTGGAGGTTCAAATTTAGGTCCATTAATGGTAACAGAAGCATTAAAATCTTATAAAAATCATTTAAACTTATATTTTATATCAAATATTGATAGTAATCAACTATTAGACGTTTTAAAAAAAATTAAACCGGAAAATAGTGTATTTATTATTTCTTCTAAAACTTTTACTACTCAAGAAACTATTTCTAATGCAAAGAGTGTAAAAGAGTGGTTTATAGAAAATACTTTTAATACAAATTTTAATGATAATGTATCAAAACATTTTATTGCTATAACTGCGAATATTAATTCTGCACAAGAGTTTGGAATAAATAAAAATAATATTTTACCATTGTGTGATTGGATAGGTGGACGTTTTTCTTTATGGTCATCTATAGGTTTACCAATATCATTATCTCTTGGATTCAATAATTTTCAAAAATTATTAAAAGGTGCAGAGAAAATGGACAATCATTTTTTTTATAATCCTATTAGACAGAATATACCTATTATTATGTCTTTAATAAGTATTTGGTATAATAATTTTTGGGAAGCAGAAACAGAAGCAATAATACTTTATGATTATTATATGAGATATTTTCCACAATATTTACAACAATTAAATATGGAATCTAATGGTAAATCTATTGATAGAAATGGTAAAATAATAAATTATCAAACGAGTCCAATTATATGGGGTGATATAGGAACTAATAGTCAACATTCATTTTTTCAAATGTTACATCAAGGAACAAAATTTATTCCATGCGATTTTATCGCACCAGTACTTACTCATAATTATTTAAATAATCATCATAATAAGTTAATATCTAATTATATAGCACAAACACAAGCATTAGCTTTTGGTAATAAAAATAATAATAATATAGAAAATAACATATATAAATTATGTCCAGGTAATCATCCTAGTAACTCAATTTTTTTAAGAGAAATTACACCAAATAATCTAGGATCATTAATTGCTTTATATGAACATAAAATTTTTATGCAAGGAGTAATTTTAAACATTTTTTCTTTTGATCAATGGGGAGTTGAATTAGGTAAAAAAATGGCTAACCTATTAATATCAGATTTAAATAATAATAAAAAAACCACCCATTATGATGAATCAACTAACGGATTAATAAATTTTTATAAATTATTTAATACATTAAATTAATTTTATATATATTAAATATAAAAAGATTAAGTTAATTTTTTTAAAATCTATTAAAATAGATAGAGATTTTATCTATAAAATAATATTATATTTTTATATATAAAAATATAATATTATTGAAAATTATTAATCTTTTAAAGATTATTTATTTTTATTAAAATAATAATCAAATATAATTAATAGTTTTAATTAAATAATTTTATATGTATAATTTTGTTTAAAATTCTAATTTTTTTAAAATTTTTATTTAAAACTTTAGACAATTCAATTGTGGAATATAGAGAAAACAATTTTATATTACCAATATAATGACTATTAATTTCTCCTTCATTAATCATAGCACCAACAATATGACGAATTTCAACTCCATCTTTTTTACCAATATTTATTTTATATAATTCCATATTTTTATTTTTATTTTTATATTTTTTTTTGTATATATTATTTTTATTTTTTAATTTACTATTGAACTTAATAAATCTTGATTGTTTATTATAAAATATTTTTTTTTGAGTAAAAATAGGATCAGGAGGTACAATTAAAGGTCTGAATCCTTGTGCTATTTTTAATAAAGCTATTGATAATTTTTCTTGATCTAAATTATTTTTGTATTGTAATTTAGATAAAATTATTTTATATTTATCTAAATCATTAGATTCTAATTGTTTATTGATTTTTATTCCAAATTTTATTAATCTTTTTTCTGTTAATAGTTTAGCATTAGGTAAAAATACTTCTGAAATATGAAATTTTATTTTGTGTTCAATATTTCTTAAAAATCTTTTTTCTCTATTTTCTACAAACATTAAGGCTTTACCTGTTCTACCAGCACGTCCAGTTCTTCCTATACGATGTACATATGATTCTACATCTATTGGAACATCATAATTTATTACTAAAGATATTCTTTCTACATCTAATCCTCTTGCAGCAATATCAGTAGCAATTAAAATATCTAAATTACCATTTTTAAATTTATCTAATGTTTGTTCTCTAACATTTTGATTCATATCTCCATTTAAAGCTGCACTGTTATAACCAGATTGTTTTAATATTTCAGAAACTTCAATAGTTGCATTTTTAGTACGTACAAAAATTAATGCTGCATCAAAATCTTCGGTTTCAAGAAATTTTTTAAGAGCATCTATTTTTCTTCCATGAACATTCCAATAATTTTGATTAATATCTGGTATAGTATTAACATTTGATGCTATTCTAACTTCATGAGGATTATTCATGAATTTTTTTGTGATATTTTTAATTTGTATTGGCATAGTTGCAGAAAACAATGCAATTTGGTATCCTTTAGGTATAATGGATATTATATATTCTACATCTTCAATAAAACCCATTCTCAACATTTCATCTGCTTCATCTAAAACTAAACTTTTTAAATTTGATAAATTTACAGTACCTCTTTTAATATGATCTAATAAACGTCCAGGAGTAGCAACAATTATTTGTGGTCCTAATCTTAATCCCTTTAATTGAATACTGTATGATTGACCTCCATACAACACTAATACATGTACTCCAATCATAAATTTACTAAATAAAGATATTGCTTTTGAAACTTGCATTGCTAACTCCCTAGTAGGAGCTAAAATTAAAATCTGAGTATTTTTATTAGATATATTAATATTATGTAATAATGGTAAAGAAAAAGCTGCTGTTTTACCACTTCCAGTTTGTGCTATACCTAATACATCTTTTTTAAATAGTAAAGGAGGAATACATTCTGTTTGTATTGGAGATGGTTTAATGTATCCTATTGTATTTAATGCTTTTAAGAGATAATTATTTAAACCTAGTTTAGCGAAAGTAATTTCAACATTAGTCATGTAATACACATGCCTCTTAAATTTATAATGTAAAAAAATAAAATATAAAAAAATTATTATTTTGAATAAATATTGAATAATAAATTTTTTATAAAAAATTTATTAATTTATAAAATAATAATTTTATTAAATATAAAATTTCATATAAACTAATTTTATAAATTATATAAATTATTAACGTGTTAAAAATTATGTTTAATTATATTAAATATAGTAAATATAATAATTTTATATTTGAAATAATAAAATAAAAAATATAATTTGTAATTATGTTATTAAAAAATAAACATAATCACAAATATTTTAAATTATTAATATAAAATTAAATGAATATATAATTATTATCGATTTAAATAATATTTATTATTTAATAATAATTATTTTTATAAAAATAAATACTGTTATACTATAAATAATAATTTATTAAATTATCATTTTGATATTAGATTTTATCTGTAGCTGCTTTAATACTTAATCTTATACGTCCTTGCCTATCAATTTCCATAACTTTTACAAAAACTTTTTGTGATAATTTTAAATAATCACTAATTTTAGTGACATGTTTATTAGTAATTTGTGATATATGAACTAATCCTTCTTTACCATTACCTATAGCAATGAAAGCACCAAAATCTACAATACGTATCACTTTACCATTATAAATTTTACCTATTTCTATGTCTGCTGTAATTTCTTTTATACGACGAATAGCAAATTGAATTTGTGAATTATTTTTAGCAGCTATTTTAATAGTACCACTATCTTCAATTTCTATAATTGTATTTGTTTCTTCGGTTAAAGCTCTAATTACAGATCCACCCTTACCTATCATATCTTTAATTTTTTCTGGATTAATTTTTACAGTATGTATTCTAGGTGCAAATTCTGATATATTTTTTTTTGGTAAAGAAATTACTTGTTTCATAACTCCTAAGATATATAATCTTGCTTCTTTAGCTTTAATTAATGCTAATTTAATTATTTCATAAGTAATACCAGTAATTTTAATATCCATTTGTAATGCTGTAATACCTTCATAAGTTCCAGCAACTTTAAAATCCATATCTCCTAAATAATCTTCATCACCTAATATATCAGATAATATAATAAAATTATCTTTATTTTTAATTAATCCCATAGATATACCAGCAACAGCATTTTTTATAGGTATCCCTGCATCCATCATTGCTAATGATGCACCACATACTGATGCCATAGAAGAAGATCCATTAGATTCTGTTATTTCTGATACAACTCTTATTGTATAAGGAAATTCTTCTATATTAGGCATAACTGGAATTATTGCTTTTTTAGCTAAATGTCCATGACCAATTTCACGTCTTTTAGGAGTTCCTAATATACCAATTTCACCAACAGCATAAGAAGGAAAATTATAATGAAAAATAAAATTATTTGTTCTATCTCCAAGTAAGTCATCTAAAATTTGTGCATCTCTTGTTGTTCCTAAAGTAGCAGTAACTAAAGATTGTGTTTCACCTCTTGTGAATAAAGCAGAACCATGAGTACGAGGTAATATTCCTGTACGTATATCTAAATTACGAATCATATCATGATCTCGTCCATCAATACGTAAATTATTATTAAATAATTTAGTTTCAACAATATTTTTTTCTAATTCATAAAAAACTTCATTAATGTGATTATTAGAAATATTATTGTATTCTGTTTGTATTAGTGTATTTATTCTTAATTTAATTAAATTAATTTCATTAATTCTATTTTTTTTTTCTTTAATAGAATAAGCCTTTTTTAAAGGTTCTTTAGAAAGAAAAATAATTTTTTCTTTTATTTCTTCATTAATTTTAGTGTATTTCCATTCAAAATTATTTTTTTTATTTTTATCTATAAATTTTTGAATATTATTTATTAAGATTTGTTGTTTATTATGTCCAAATATTATTGCATCTAATATTTGATCTTCATTTAATGAATTAGCTTGAGCTTCAACCATTAAAATTTCATTTTGAGTACTACTAACAACTAAATCTAATTGACTTTTTTTCATGTTTTCTGTAGTAGGATTTAAAATATATTGATTATTAATATATCCAACTCTTGAACTACCAATAAGTCCATTAAATGGTATACCAGATAAAGATAATACAGCTGATGTACCAATAATAGCTACTATATCAGGATAAATAGATGGATCTACAGACATAACAGTTGCAGTAATCTGAATCTCATTTAAAAAATTTTTTTCAAATAAAGGTCTAATAGACCTATCAATTAAACGAGAAGTTAATATTTCTCCTTCGCTTTGCCTACCTTCTCTTCTAAAAAAAGAACCTGGAATACGTCCAGCTGCATATGATCTTTCTTGATAATTTACAGATAATGGAAAAAAATCTTGATCTAATTTTAAATTTTCATTAACCATTAAAGTAACAAAAACAGCTGTATCATCAATACTTATCATAACTGCAGATGTAGCTTGTCGTGCTATCATTCCTGTTTCAATAGTTACAATATTTTTACCATATTGAAATCTATGAATTATTGGATTTAACAAAATAAATATCCTTGAATATAATTTTTTATTATAGAAATAAAAATTTTAATTTAAAAAAATATTAATAATTATTGATAAATCATTTATTTTCTTAAACCTAAATTTTCAATTAATAAGTTATACTTAATTAAATTCTTTTTTTTAAAATAATTTAATAATTTTCTTCTATGTGATATCATATTTAAAAGTCCATGACGACTATGATGATCTTTTTTATGAATTAAAAAATGTTTTTGTAAATGGTTAATTTTTAATGTTAATAAAGCTATTTGTATTTTTGTCGATCCTTTATCATTATCATGATTTCCATATTTTTTAATAATTTTTATTTTACTTTCTTTATTTAAATACATAACTTAACTCCGTTAAATTATTTATAAATGAATAATTATTAAAATCAATTTTAAATATTCATTAATTTATATTTTTTTATATAATTTTTATTATTAATTTGACAAATTCCCAGAAATTGATATTTATCATAAATACGAAAAATATTGTTGTTCTTAGTATTATTAATACTTATTTTAGTTTTTTTACCATTTTTAAGATTATTAATTAAATTTTTAGATAATAATAATTTTGGAAAATTATTTAATATATAATCTGTAGGTAATAATAATTTATCTATTAATAAAAGATTAGATAAATTATTATTACAATTTTTTATTAAATTATCTAATGTTCCTATTGTAACAATATTTTTATTTAAAATAGAAAAATGAGATAATTTAATCCTACGTAATTTAATTACATGTGCACCACAATTTAATTTGTCTCCTATATTGTCAATAATAGTACGAATATAAGTTCCTTTAGAACAATGTATTTTTAATTTTATCTCATTTTTTTTAAAAGAAAGTAATTTTAATTTGTAAATTGTCACTTCACGTTTATTTAATAATATATTAATTCCAGCTCTAGCATATTTATAAAGTGGTATTCCTTTATATTTTATTGCAGAATACATAGTTGGAATTTGTTTTATTTTTCCTCTAAATAAAGATAAAACATCATTTAATTGTTTTTGAGAAAAATTAATTTTTTTTTTTTTTATAATAATACCATCTTTGTCAGCAGTATTGGTTTTTTCACCTAGTCGAGCTTTAACAATGTATATTTTATCCGAATTAATTAAATAACTTGTAAATTTAGTTGCTTCCCCTAAACATATAGGAAGTAATCCACTAGCTAATGGATCTAAAGTTCCTGTATGTCCTGCTTTTTTAGCTTTATATATAAATTTTATATACTGAAGAATTTTATTTGATGTATATCCTATAGGTTTATCAAATAATAATAAACCATTAATATCTCGCTTATTTATAAAATTTCTCATAATTTCAAATATCTAAATATATTATATTTTTTATATATTTTTTTTAGTAATATTATTAATAATATTACTAATATATTTTCCTTTTTCTAATGAAAAATCAGGAAGAAATATTAATTTTGGTATACTACGTAATATTATTTTTTTTTTTAAAATATATCTAATATACCCTGTAATATTATTTAAATAGCAAATTGTTTTTTTAAAATTATTATTTATCTCTTCTTTATATGGTAACATTATAAATATTTTTGCAAAAGATAAATCTTTTGATATTAATAGATCGGTAACAGTTATAAATTTATTTATACGAGGATCAGAAATATTTTGTTGTAAAATATTAGATATTTTTTTTTTTAATTCATTAGAAATTTTTGATTGACGATATAAATATTCTATCATTATTTATATTACCTTTATTAAAATATATTATTAATAACTATTTTTTTTTAATTTCAATATTTTCATATGCTTCTATATTATCTCCCATACAAATATCATTATAATGTTTAATACTAATACCACATTCCATGCCATTACGTACTTCATTTACATTATCTTTAAATCTTTTTAAAGATTCTAATATTCCTTCATGAATAATATTATTATTTCTTATTAAACGTATCAAATTGTTACGTCTAATTACTCCTTTTAATACAGTGCATCCTGCAATTACTCCAATTTTTGTAATTTTAAAAATATTTTTTACTTTTGCTGATCCTAATAATTTATATTTATATTCAGGGGATAAAACATTATTTATAGATTTTTTTATTTCATCAATTAAATTATAAATTATAGAAAAATATCTTATATCTATATTTTCTGTTTTAATTATATTTCGAGCACTATTATTAGCTTTTACATTAAAACCAATAATCATAATATTATTTGATGTTGCTAATGCTAAAGCAACATCTGTTTCAGTAATTGAACCTACACCTGAACTAATAATTTTTATATTTATTTTGTTATTAGATAAATTTATTAATATATCTTTAATAACTTCTACTGTTCCTTGTGAATTTCCTTTTAGTAATATATTTAATTCACAAATTTTATTTTTATCTAATTCTAAAAAAACATTTTTAAATTTTTTTTGTTGATTAGCTATTTTTAATTCACGTATTTTATTTTTTCTATATGTAGCAACTTCTTTAGCTTGTTTTTCATTACGAACTACTATTATATTTTCTCCTGCAAAAGGAATACCAGATAAACCTAAAATTTCTATAGGTGTTGAAGGACCAGCTTGTAATACTTCTATTCCTTTTTCATTACGTAATCCTCTTATACGTCCATATTGAAATCCACATAATACAATATCACCTTTATTTAAAATTCCTTCTCTTATTAAAATATTAGCTATAGGTCCTCTACCTTTATCTAAATAAGATTCAATTACTACACCATTTGCCATACCTTTATTAATAGCTTTTAATTCTAATATGTCTGCTTGTAATAAGATAGAATTTAATAAATCATCAATACCCGTTCCTAAAATGGCTGAAATATTAACAAATATATTATTACCCCCCCATGATTCAGAGATAATATTATATTTACTTAATTGATTTTTAATGTTTTCTATATTTGATGTAATTTTATCTATTTTATTAATAGCAACAATTATTGGAACTTTAGCTGCTTTAGCATGTTGAATAGCTTCTATAGTTTGAGGCATAACACCATCATCAGCTGCTACTACTAAAATTATAATATCTGTAATTTGTATCCCTCTAGACCTCATTGAGGTAAAAGCAGAATGTCCAGGAGTATCAATAAATGTAATACTTTTATTATTTTTTAATTTAACTTGGTAAGCTCCTATATTTTGTGTTATACCTCCAATTTCATTAGAAACTATTTTACTAGAACGAATATAATCTAATAAAGTAGTTTTTCCATGATCTACATGACCCATAATAGTTACTATAGGAGCTCTAGAAATTGGTATTTCATTTATATTATTACGATCATTAATTAATGATGTTTCTAAATCATTTTCATGATGTAATATCACTTTGTGTCCCATTTCTTCTGCTATCAATTGAGCAGTTTCTTGATCTAAAAATTGATTAATATCTAATTTTTTTTCCCCTATATTTATCATAGTTTTTATAATTTGAGAACTTTTAACAGCCATTTTATTAGCTAATTCCGTTATGCTAATGGTTTCATTAATAATAACATCTCGATTTATATTTTTAAGAGGCTTATGGAAATTTTGATATAAAATATGTAAATTATTTTTATTTTTAGTAATATTTTTGATATTAGAATAAATATTTCTATTTTCTTTATCTATTTTATTATTTTTATAATATTTTTTTCTACGAGTAGTTTTATTATTCTGCATATGATAATTTAAATTTTTATTTTTTTTATTCAAATTTTGTTTATTATAAGAGTTTTTTATAAAAGAATATTTTTTATTATTTATTTTAAATTTATCTTCTATTTTGTTACTTATTATATTATTTTTTTGATTTTGAATTTTATTTTTAAGATTAATGTTATTTTTTTTATGTATATCAGTTTTTGATATTTGTTTTTTTTTTTCTATTATAAAATCATTTTGTTTATTAACAGATTTAATTTTTTTATTTTTAATAATATTTTTTATATTATTATTAGTATTAAACGTTGTTTTAACATTATTTAAAAAATATTTTTTTTTACGAATTTCAACTTTTACAGCTTTATTTTGACCTTTATTATTTTGTATATTTAAAATACTATGTATTTTTTTTTGTAAAGTTAATTTTTTAATAAATTTATTTTCTATATTATTTAAATATATAAGTAATGTTTCTTTTTCTTTTTGACTGATTAAATCATCTTTTAATTTAATAATACCAATATCATAAAATTTTTGAATTAAATGTTTTACTGACATTTGAATTTCAACAGCTAAAGATTTTACAGTTATATTATTATCTATCATGCTGTTTACTCCTCTATTTAAAAAGTAATTTAGTTATACATTATTTTTTTTATTAAACCAACAAATATTACGAGCAGACATAATTATTTTTCCTGCTTGTTCTTTTTTTAAACTATTTATATCAGATAAATCTTCAATACTTTGCTCAGCTAAATCTTCTATGGAGAGTATTCCTTTAATTTTTAATAAAATCGCTAATTTTTTATTCATTCCTTTAATATTTAATAAATTTTTATCTAACTGTTTATCATATATATTTTTTATTAAAGATAAATTATTTAGATTACATTTAGCTGTTTCTTGTATTTTCTTCAATTTATCTATAGATAAATTAAACTTATTAGTTAATTTATATAATTCATTAATAGAAATATATGTTAATTCTTCTATAGTAGAAAAACCTGATGTAACTAATTGTATAGCTAAATTTTTATCAATATTTAAATTTTTTATAAACATATTAACAATAGCATTATTTTCTTCTTTATGTTTATTTTGTAATTCATTATTAGTCATAACATTTAATTCCCATCCGCTTAATTGTGAAGCTAAACGAATATTTTGACCATTACGACCAATAGCTTTTGCTAAATTTTCTTCTTCTACAGCAATATCAACAACATGATTATCTTCATCTAATACTATCGATGATACATCAGCTGGAGACATAGCATTAATAACAAATTGTGCTGGATTTTGGTCCCATAAAACAATGTCAATTCTTTCTCCATTTAATTCATTAGATATAGCTTGTACTCTAGCACCTCTCATACCAACACAAGCTCCTACAGGATCTATACGTTTATCATGAGTCTTTACTGCTATTTTTGCTCTATAACCAGGATCTCTGGCTGCAGCTATAATTTCAATTAATCCTTCATTTATTTCAGGAACTTCAATTTTAAATAATTCAGTTAACATTTTGATTTTAGATCTACTAATGAATAATTGAGGACCATGAAATACTGCTTTTACAGAAAAAAGAAGACCTTTAATTCTATCACCTATTCTAAAATTTTCTCTAGGTAACATATCTTCACGTAAAATAGTAGCTTCTACATTATTACCTAAATCTAAAATTAAGTAAGTTTTATTTGTTTTTTTTACAATACCATTTAAAATTTTTCCTTCTTTTTTTTTAAATTGTTCAATAGTTACAGCTTTTTCTGCTTCTCTAACTTTATGTACAATAACTTGTTTAGCAATTTGTGTAGTTATTCGATTAAAGTCAATAGAAGTTATCTTATCATATATATAATCTCCTATATTTAATGAATTATCTTCAATACGTGCTGCGTCCAATGTAATTTCTTTAGTAGGATAATGTACTTCTTTTACAATTAACCATTTTCTAAATGTTTGAAAATTTCCATTTTTTCGATTAATATTTACATATACTTCTATATCTTGTTCATATTTTTTTTTTGTTGCACTTGTTAATGCACTTTCTATTACTTCAAATATTTTTTCACGAGGTAAAGATTTTTCATTAGAAACTGCTTCAACTACAGCTAATATTTCTTTATTCATCCTAGTTATCCTCAAACCTAAAATTTTATATAATAGGGAACTAGATAATTTTGATCAAAATATAATTGATATTATTAATAATATTATTAATTAATAAAAAATTATTTTATAATAGATGTTAATTTTCATAAAATTTAATTTTAGTAATTAAACTTATTTTATTCACAATAATATATATACATATTTTATTACTCCTTTCGATAAATATTTTTATTAAAAATAATCTTTCATGAAACAAACAATTATTTTTAAATAATTTTTCATAAAATTCAATAATTAAATTACTAAATTTATATAATTTTATAATTAAATTAATATTTGTAATTAGATATGAGAACTTAATTGATAGAAATGGTTGCGGGAGTTGGATTTGAACCAACGACCTTCGGGTTATGAGCCCGACGAGCTACCAAACTGCTCCACCCCGCGTCTACTTAACGATATATGATAGATATGTTAAAAACTTAAAAAACTTAATAATAGTAAAACTCTGGTACCGAAGACGGGATTTGAACCCGTAAACCCTTAAAAGGGCACTACCACCTCAAGGTAGCGTGTTTACCATTTCACCACCTCGGTTTTACTAAATACAATATTTTTTACAAATTAATATAATCATTTGTTATAATATTTTTTTTATGATTATTTAAATTACCTAATATTAAACTAATCATAAAAAAAACTATAACTAAAATAAAAATAGATTTAGTTACAATTTTACTAGAAGTATTAGTATTAAAAAAAGATTTTGAATTATTCATATAATAATCACTAATATTAACAATATTATTATTTTGTACCATAATTAAACTAATTAATATAATTGATACTAAAACAAATAAAATTAAAAATAATTTATACACAATACTTACCAAAATAAATTATAACATGTAATTACATAATAATATATTATATATATTTAATTTACAATACATTTTAAATATTTTTTATTATATATTAATATATTATTTTTTTATCCAATCAGGTGTTCTAACTTTTTTTCTAGACATTAAATCATCTATTTGTAATATTCCTATAGTTTCATATTTAATTAAAGCATTTTTCATTGCATGTAATATATCAATATTGTCTTTTAAAATTTTAAAAGCTCTATCATAATTTTCTTGAATTAAATATTTAACTTCTTCATCAATTATACGTGCAGTTTGATCTGACATATGTTTTGTTTTTGTTACATTTCTACCTAAAAAAATTTCTCCTTCTTCTTCTGCATATAATAAAGGTCCTAATTTTTTAGAAAAACCCCACTGAGTTACCATGTTTCTTGCTAAGTTAGTAGCAATTTTTATATCATTAGATGCACCAGTAGATACATATTTTTCTCCATAAATTATTTCTTCTGCAATGCGACCACCATATAATGTAGAAATTTCACTTTCTAATTTTTGACGATTTAAACTAATAATGTCAATTTCTGGTAAAAAAAATGTAACTCCTAATGCTTGTCCTCTTGGAATTATAGTTACTTTATGTACTGGATCATGTCCTGGTACTAATCTTCCAATTATAGCATGTCCAGCTTCATGATAAGCAGTAGACTCTTTTTGAGATTCTGTCATAACCATAGAACGTCTTTCAGATCCCATCATAATTTTATCTTTAGCTTTTTCAAATTCATTCATAGATACAAACTCGTAATTTTTACGAGCAGCTAATAATGCACCTTCATTTACTAAATTAGCTAAATCAGCTCCAGAAAAACCAGGAGTACCACGTGCTAAAATTGAAACATTAACATCTTTTCCTAATGGTACATTTTTCATATGTATTTTTAATATTTGTTCTCTACCCCTAATATCTGGTAAACCTACTATTACTTGTCTATCAAAACGTCCAGGTCTTAAAAGTGCTGGATCTAATACATCAGGACGATTTGTTGCAGCAATAACAATAACACTTTCATTATTATTAAAACCATCCATTTCTACTAACATTTGATTAAGAGTTTGTTCTCTTTCATCATGACCACCACCTAAACCGGCACCTCTTTGACGTCCTACTGCATCTATTTCATCAATAAATATAATACATGGAGATGATTTTTTTGCTCTATTAAACATGTCACGAACTCTAGAAGCTCCTACACCAACAAACATTTCAACAAAATCAGATCCAGAAATAGTAAAAAAAGGCACTTTAGATTCACCAGCTATAGCTTTTGCTAATAAAGTTTTTCCTGTACCTGGTGGACCTATCATTAAAACTCCTTTAGGAATTTTCCCACCTAATTTTTGAAATTTTAAAGGTTCTTTTAAATAATCTACAAGTTCTTTAACTTCTTCTTTTGCTTCATCACATCCTGCTACATCATTAAATGTAATTTTAATCTGATTTTTTGTAAACATACGAGCTTTACTTTTTCCAAAAGATAATGCACCTTTACCTCCTCCTTGAATTTGACGTATAAAAAACAACCAAACACAAATAAGTAAAAAAATAGGAAACCATGATATAAATATAGATAATAATACATTAGGACTAGCAGCAGGTTCACCAAATACTTTAATATTGTTATTAACTAATAACTGAAGTAAATTAGGATCACTTATAGGAATATATGTTGTATATTTAGTATCATCTTTTTTATAAACATAAATTTGACGTTCATTTATATAAACTGCATTAATTTGTTGATGAATAATATCAGATAAAAAAGTTGCATATTCAATTTTTGATGTTTTGTCATCAATATTTAGATTAAAACCCTGGAAAAAAGATAATAAAGTAATTGCAATTGCTAACCAGAGCATTAGATTTTTTGCTATACTGTTCAAAAAAGTAACTCCATAATTATTAGTATAAATACAATAAAATATTATTTATTTTGATATCCTTTTGCTACAACATATATTTCACATGAATGAGATCTTGAAGCATCAGGTTTTCTGATTTTCATTGTTTTAAATAATGAATCAATTTTTTTTAAATATTGATTCACTCCTATACCTTGAAAAATTTTTATTAAAAAGTTTCCATTAAAATCTAATACAGAATAACATAAATTTAAAGCTAATTCACTTAAATACATAGATTTAGGTATATCTATTTCTTTAATACCAGAAATATTAGGAGATATATCAGACATTATAACTTGTGCTTTCAAATTATTTAATTTAATTTTAATTAAATTAATGATATTATCATCACATAAGTTTCCTTGGATAAAACTTACATTATTTATTTTTTTCATTGGCAATAAATCACAAGCTATTATTTTACCTTTTAATCCAATTTTTAATGATACAAATTTAGACCATCCTCCAGGAGAACAACCTAAATCTATTATTGTTATATTTGGTTTAAAAATTTTATCTAACTTTTGTATTTCTTGTAATTTAAACCATGATCGAGATCTAAATTCACTATTTTGTTTTACTTTTTTGACATAAATATCTTTAAGATATTTTTTCATCCAAACATTTTTTTTTTTATTTTTTCTACAAAACATGAATTGTATGAATTAAAATAATTAATAATAATTATTTTTAATATATATTATATGTTCAATCAGTATAACAAATTTTTTTTAAAATTACAATTTACAAAAATGATAATATGTATTATACGTTTTAATAAATATTTCTAATATTAATATAAAATATTAGTTTTAATTATTTTATAAAAAAATTTAAATAATTACAAACAAATGTTTAAAATAATTTAACTTATTTTATGATAAATACTAACTATTTTAAAGTCAGTTATTTATTAATAATATTTTTAATTATTTCTTAATAAAAAATTATTTATATTTATTATTTTTGTTTAAACTAGCGTTTAACAGTTCAGTTAAATTTGCAGATGCTGATGCTGCTGCAGTAATATTATGATTTTTAATTTTATTAATACGATTTTTATGGTAAGAATATCCAGTACCTGCAGGTATTAATCTTCCAACGATAACATTTTCTTTTAAACCTCTTAATTCATCAAATTTTCCTGCAACAGAAGCTTCTGTTAAAACTCTTGTAGTTTCCTGAAAAGAAGCAGCAGAAATAAAAGATGTAGTTGCTAAAGAAGCTTTAGTGATACCTAATAAATCATGAATATAAGATATTGTTTTTTTACCTTGTATTTTTAATTTTTTATTAATTTTTTTAATTTGAGATACATCAACTTGTTCTCCTACTAAAAAATTTGAATCTCCTTTACTTTTAATTGTTGCTTTACGTAACATTTGTCGTATTATAACTTCAATATGTTTATCATTAATTTTAACTCCTTGTAAACGATATACTTCTTGAACTTCATTAATTATATAATTTGTCACTTTATTGACACCTTTTAAACGTAATATATCATGTGGAGATTCAGGACCATCTGAAATAATATCTCCTTTATTGACTAATTCTCCTTCAAATACATTAATTTGTCTCCATTTTGGTATCATTTCTTCATATATATTTTCATTATTATTAATAGGATTAATTATTACACGTCTTTTACCTTTAGTTTCTTTTCCAAATGAAATTATACCACTAATTTCTGCTAAAATAGCTGATTCTTTTGGACGACGAGCTTCAAATAAATCTGCTACTCTAGGTAATCCTCCTGTTATATCTTTAGTACCTCCTGACTCTTGTGGTATTCTTGCAATTATTTCTCCAGCATGAATATTCATTCCATTTTCTAAATGAACTATTGCTTTACTAGGTAAAAAATAATGAGCTGGTATATCAGTTCCAGGGATAAAAATATCTTCATTTTTAAGATTTACAATTTTTAACATAGGTCGTAAATCTTTTCCTATTAATGTTCTTTCTGATGTATCTAATACTACTATAGAAGATAAACCTGTTAATTCATCAGTTTGACGAATAATAGTTTGACCATCTAACATATCAACAAATTTTATTTTTCCATTAACTTCACTAACTATAGGCATAGTATGTGGATCCCAATAAGCAATTATTTCTCCTGAATTAATTTTTTCTCCATTTTTTTTAGTTATAATTGCTCCATAAGGTATTTTATATTTTTCTTTTATACGTCCAAACTCATCTAATATTTTTAATTTAACATTTCTTGAAGTAATAACTAATTTCCCATCTGAATTAATAACAGACTTCATATTTGTTAATTTTATAATACCCTTATCTTTTATTTGGATACTAGATTCAGATGCAACTCTAGAAGCAGCACCACCTATATGAAATGTTCTCATTGTTAACTGTGTTCCAGGCTCTCCTATTGATTGAGCTGCAATTACCCCAATTGCTTCTCCTTTATTGATAATATGTCCTCTTGCTAAGTCACGACCATAACAATTAGCACATACACCAAAATTAGTTTCACAACTAACAACAGATCTAACTTTAATATTATCAATAGAATATTTATCTAAAATATCACAATATTTTTCACTTAATAATGTATTTTTAGCAATTAAAATATCATTTCTTCCTGGTTTTAAAATATCTTTTGATGTTACTCTACCTAATACTCTTTCTCTGAGAGATTCTTTTACATCTCCTCCTTCAATTATAGAAGACATTTCAATACCATTTGTAGTTAAGCAATCATTTTCTGTTATGACTAAATCTTGAGCAACATCAACTAATCTACGAGTTAAATAACCTGAATTAGCTGTTTTTAGTGCAGTATCTGCTAGTCCTTTTCGTGCTCCATGAGTAGATATAAAATATTGTAATACATTTAATCCTTCTCTAAAATTAGCTGTTATTGGAGTTTCAATAATTGATCCATCAGGTTTAGCCATTAATCCTCTCATACCAGCTAATTGCCTTATTTGAGCGGCTGAACCACGTGCTCCAGAATCTGCCATCATAAAAATATTATTAAAAGATATTTGTTTTTCTATAATTCCTTTTTTATTTATTACATTTTCTGTAGATAAATTTTTCATCATTGCTTGTGCTACTTTTTCATTTGCTACTGACCAAATATCAATAATTTTATTATATCTTTCTCCAGCAGTTACTAATCCTGATTGGAATTGTTCTTGTATTTCAGAAACTTCAGATTCTGCTGCTAATATTATAGTAGATTTTTTTTTAGGAATAATAATATCATCAATTCCTACAGAGGATCCTGATCTAGCTGCATAATAAAATCCAGTATACATAATTTTATCTGCAAAAATAACTGTAGATTTTAATCCTAAAATTCTATAACATATATTTAACATTTTAGAAATTGATTTTTTACCTAAAGTTTGATTTATTATCTTATATGGTAAACCTTTTGGTACATACATCCAAAATATTGCTCTACCTATTGTGGTATTAATAATATTTTTATTTTTTATCCATTCATTATTTTTATTTTTATAATATTCAGTAATTTTTACTTTAACACGTGCATGTAAATCGCCTTGTCCTGTAAGATAAACTTTTTCTGCTTCTTGAGAACTAGCTAATATCATATCTTCTCCTTTTACATTAATTTTTTCCCTAGTCATATAATATAAGCCTAAAACAACATCTTGTGATGGAACAATAATAGGTTCACCATTAGCTGGTGATAAAATATTATTAGTAGACATCATAAGAGCTCTAGCTTCTAATTGAGCTTCTAAAGTTAAAGGAATATGTACTGCCATTTGATCTCCATCAAAATCAGCATTATAAGCAGCACATACAAGAGGATGTAATTGTATTGCTTTTCCTTCAATTAATATTGGTTCAAAAGCTTGTATTCCTAATCTATGTAAAGTTGGTGCACGATTTAATAATATTGGATGTTCTCTTATAACTTCTTCTAAAATATCCCAAACTACAGATTCTTCTTTTTCAACCATTTTTTTTGCTGTTTTAATTGTTGTTGCTAATCCTTGCATTTCTAATCTTCCATATATAAATGGTTTAAATAATTCTAAAGCCATTTTTTTCGGTAAACCACATTGATTTAAATGTAAATAAGGACCTACTGTAATAACAGATCTTCCCGAATAATCTACTCTTTTACCTAATAAATTTTGTCTAAATCTTCCTTGTTTTCCTTTTATCATATCTGCTAATGATTTCAAAGGTCTTTTATTAGATCCTATTATTGCTCTTCCTCTTCTTCCATTATCTAAAAGAGCATCAACTGCTTCTTGCAACATACGTTTTTCATTTCTTACTATAATATCTGGAGCTGATAATTCTAATAAACGTTTCAATCTGTTGTTACGGTTAATGACACGACGATACAAATCATTTAAATCAGAAGTTGCAAATCTTCCTCCATCTAATGGAACTAAAGGTCTTAAATCAGGAGGTAATACCGGTAATACATTCATTATCATCCATTCTGGTTTATTTCCTGAATGAATAAATAATTCAAGTAATTTTACACGTTTAGTAATTTTTTTTCTTTTAGTTTCAGAATTAGTATTCTGTAATTCTTCTCGTAAAAATTTATATTCTTCTTCTAAATTAATATTTTTCAATAAATCTTGAATAGCTTCTGCGCCCATTTTTGCATTAAATTCATCACCAAACTCTTCTAATGCATCTAAATATTGTTCTTCTGTTAAAATTTGTTTTTTATTTAATTTTGTCATTCCTTCTTCTATAATAACATAAGATTCGAAATATAATACTCTTTCAATATCCTTTAAAGGCATATTTAATAATAATCCTATTCTAGAAGGTAATGACTTTAAAAACCATATGTGTGCAGTAGGTGACGCAAGTTCAATATGACCCATTCTTTCACGTCTAACTTTGGTTTGTGTAACTTCCACACCACATTTTTCACATATTACACCACGATGTTTTAATCTTTTATATTTACCACATAAACATTCATAATCTTTTATAGGACCAAAAATACGAGCACAAAATAAACCATCTCTTTCAGGTTTAAAAGTACGATAATTAATTGTTTCTGGCTTTTTAACTTCTCCAAAAGACCAAGATCTAATTATATCAGAAGAAGCTAAAGAAATTTTTATTGAATCAAATTCTTTTATTCTATTTGGTGATTTTAAAAGCTTAAATAACTTTTTCACAAAAAAATTACCTCACACATATTAGAAATTAATAAATAATTTAATTTTTAAATAATTAAACATAAATTTTAAAAATTTATTCTTTATTTTCTAATTCAATATTTATTCCTAATGAACGTATTTCTTTAAGTAAAACATTAAAAGATTCTGGCATCCCTGGTTCCATTTGGTGATTTCCATCAACAATATTTTTATACATTTTTGTTCTACCATTTACATCATCAGATTTAATTGTTAACATTTCCTGTAAAGTATATGCTGCTCCATATGCTTCTAAAGCCCATACTTCCATTTCTCCAAATCTTTGTCCTCCAAATTGAGCTTTACCTCCTAAAGGTTGTTGTGTAACTAAACTATATGATCCTGTAGATCTTGCATGCATTTTATCATCTACTAAATGATTTAACTTCAACATATACATATAACCTACAGTTACAGGTCTTTCAAATTTTTCGCCTATGAGACCATCATATAATGTAATTTGACCTGAAGTTGGTAAATCAGAAAATTTTAATAATTCTTTTATTTCATTTTCTTTAGCTCCATCAAAAACTGGAGTTGCTATTGGCATTCCTTGTTTTAAATTATTTGCTAAAGATAATATTTCTTGATCTGAAAAATTATTTAAATTTATATTTTGTTTAATTTCATTTCCTAAATTATAAGCTTTTTGAATAAAACTACGTATTTTTTCAATGTTTTTTTGTTTTTGTAATAAAAAATTTATTTTATCACCAATACCTTTCGCAGCCATTCCTAAATGTGTTTCTAAAATTTGTCCTATATTCATTCTAGATGGGACACCTAATGGATTTAATACAATATCTACAGGATTACCATTATCATCGTATGGCATATCTTCTACAGGACAAATTTTTGATATAACTCCTTTATTTCCATGTCTTCCTGCCATTTTATCTCCTGATTGAACTTGTCTTTTAACAGCTAAATTAACTTTAACTATTTTAAGTATACCAGGAGCTAAATCATCACCTTGAGTTATTTTTTTTTTTTGTAAAGTAAGTATTTTATGAAATTTTATTTTTAATTCATTATATTGTTTTATGAGTTCATTTAATTTTTTTTCTTTCTCTTTATTTTTATTAGTAAAAAATTTTACCCAATATTTTAATGAATATTTGATTATATCTTCTTTACTAATATCATTTTCAATTAAAAATAAGTGTATACGTGTAATAATATTTGCTTCAAATATTTTTTGTTCATCAAGTAAATCTTTTTTAATTTGTTTTAATTCCATTTCTTCAATTTCTAAAGTTCTTTTATCCTTTTTAACTCCATCCCTAGTAAAAATTTTTACATCGATAACAGTACCTGAAACACCATTAGGAACACGTAATGATGTATCTTTAACATTAGAAGCTTTTTCTCCAAAAATGGCACGTAATAATTTTTCTTCTGGTGATAATTGTGTTTCACCTTTAGGTGTTACTTTACCAACTAAAATATCACTACTTGTTACTTCAGCACCAATATATACAATACCTGATTCATCTAATTTAGTTAAAGAAGATTCACTAACATTAGGTATATCTGAAGTAATTTCTTCAGGTCCTAATTTAGTATCACGTGATATACATGACAATTCCTGTATATGAATTGTTGTAAATCTATCTTCTTGCACAATTTTTTCTGAAAGTAAAATAGAATCTTCAAAATTATAACCATTCCATGGCATAAATGCTACTCTCATATTTTGACCTAATGCTAATTCACCTAAATCAGTAGATGGTCCGTCTGCTAATACATCTCCTTTTTTTACTAATTCATTTAATTTAATACATGGTATTTGATTAATACATGTATTTTGATTAGATCTTGTATATTTAGTTAAATGATAAATATCAATACCTTTTTTTTGTTTTTTTGTTTCATGATCATTAATTTTTATTATAATTCTAGATGCATCTACATACTGAACAATACCTGAATTTTTGGCAATAATGTTAACTCCTGAATCTACAGCTACTATTCTTTCCATTCCAGTTCCTACTAAAGGTTTTTCTGCCCTTAAAGTAGGGACTGCTTGTCTTTGCATATTAGCACCCATCAATGCTCTGTTGGCATCATCATGTTCTAAAAATGGAATCAAAGAAGCTCCTACAGAAACTATTTGTTGATTAGAAACATCCATATAGTTTATTTGCTCTTTTTTAAATAAACTAGATTCTCCTTTATTTCTACATGTAACTAAATCATCTATAATTAATCCACTTACTAAATCTAATTTAGTATTAGCTTGTGCAATAATAAAATTACCTTCTTCTATAGAAGATAAATAATGAATTGTATTAGTAACATAAGCATTATTAACACAACGATAAGGAGTTTCTAAAAAACCATATGTGTTAGTTCTAGCATAAACTGATAATGAATTAATTAAACCTATATTAGGTCCTTCTGGTGTTTCAATAGGACATACTCTACCATAATGAGTAGGGTGAACATCTCTAACTTCAAAACCTGCTCTTTCTCTTGTTAAACCTCCAGGACCTAAAGCTGAAATACGTCTTTTGTGTGTAATTTCCGATAATGGATTATTTTGATCCATAAATTGAGATAATTGACTAGAACAAAAAAATTCTTTTATAGCAGCAGAAATAGGTTTGGCATTAATCATATCTTGTGGCATGATATTATCATCACTTAATGATAATCGTTCTTTAACAGAACGTTCAACACGAATCAATCCTATACGAAATTGATTTTCTATCATTTCTCCAACAGATCTAATTCTTCTATTACCTAAATGATCAATATCATCAATTTCTCCTTTTCCATTACGTATATTTATCAATTTTTTAATTACATCAACAATATCTTGCTTATTTAAAATCCCAGAACCAATTATATTATCACGTAATAAAGAACGATTAAATTTCATTCTTCCTACAGAAGATAAATCATAACGTTCTATATTAAAAAATAATTTTTTAAATAATAATTCTGACGATTCTTTAGTAGGAGGTTCACCAGGTCTCATCATTCTATATATTTCTATTAAAGCTTCTATTTTATCATTAGTTGTATCTATTCTTAATGTTTCAGATATATATGGTCCATGATCTAAATCGTTAGTAAATATTGTATCAATTGTATTATGTTCATTATTTTCTATAATTCTATTAATAATATCTAATTCTAAATAAGAATTAGCAGAAATTATAATTTCTCCAGTTTTATTATTTATATAATCTTTAGATACTATTTTTCCTATAAGATAATCTTTTGGTATATTTATATATTGAATTTTATTTTTTTTTAAATTATTAATATGTTTTAAAGTAATACGTTTTCCTTTTTCTATATAAACTATATTATTAATTATTATATTAAATAACGCTGTTTCTCCTCTTAATCTATCTGGTACTAATTTTATTGATAATTTTTTATTATTGATAATATAAATATTTTTTTCGAAAAAAATATCTAAAATTTGTTCAGTATCATAACCTAAAGCTTTTAATATTATTGTAACTGGTAATTTTCTTCTTCTATCAATACGAGTGAAAATATTATCTTTAGGATCAAATTCAAAATCTAACCAAGAACCTCTATAAGGAATAATACGAGCATTATATAATATTTTTCCTGAGGTATGTGTTTTTCCTTTATCACTATCAAAAAATACTCCAGGACTACGATGTAACTGAGAAACTACTACTCTTTCAATACCATTAACTATAAAAGTGCCATTTTTTGTCATTAATGGAATTTCTCCCATATACACTTCTTGTTCTTTTACAGTTTTTTGGTTTGTTTCTGATAATTCTTTATTATACATAACTAATTTTAATGTTACACGTAAAGGTACAGAATAAGTCATACCACGTATTTTACATTCTTTAACATTAAAAATAGATTTACCTAAACGATAATTTATATAATGTAATTCACAATTACCGCTATAACTATTTATTGGAAAAATAGATTTAAAAGCAGCCTCTAATCCATATTTGCCCATAAAATCTTGTTTAATAAATTTTTTAAATGAATCAAGTTGTATAGAAAGTAAATATGGAATATCTAAAACTTGAGATTGTTTACTAAAATTTTTACGAATACGTTTTTTTTCAGTTTGAGAATAAACCATATGGTTCCTCAGTTATCTGATAGATTGAGTATTTAATTTAAATTTAATTTTAAATAAAACTTAATATATATGTATTATAAAATGTTATTAAAAAAATTTAGTAATTATTTTATTTCTATTTCAGCACCAGTAATTTTTAATGTTTTTTCCAAAGATAATGCTTCTTCTTTACTAATAGCTTCCTTTAAAATGACTGGAGCAGATTCTACTAAATCTTTTGATTCTTTTAATCCTAAACCCATACAACTTCTAACTGCTTTTATTACTGCTATTTTGTTTTTTCCTATACTTTTTAAATATAAATTAAATTCAGTTTTTTCTTCTACTTCTTCTATTTTCGTATCATTAACTGCTTTTGTCATAATAGTAGAAGCTGATACTCCAAATTTTTTTTCCATATCACTGATTAAATCCATTATATCCATAATAGACATAGTACTAACAGCTTCTATTATTTGTTCTTTAGTTATAGACATAAAAAATTCCTAAAATTAAGAAAAATTTTTTTATTTATTTAAATAAAAATTTAATTTTTATAAATTATTTTTTTATATTTTTAATAATTACTAATATTTTAATAAATTTTCCTATAGCAGCTTCTTTGATTGTAGCTAACATAAAAGATAAAGCCTCTTTGTAAGTAGGCAATGTAGCTAACCTATCAATATCTTTAGCATCAATTAATTTACCATTAAAAGAAGCAATTTTAATTTTAAAATTAGTATTTTTTTTAGCAAATTCTTTAAATAAACGTGCAGCTGAACCAGGATGTTTAAGTGAATATCCAATTAATATTGGTCCGTGTAATTGATCTTTTAAACATTCAAAAGTACTATTTTTGATAATTAGTTTTAATAGTTTATTTTTAACTACTCCTATAAAAACATTATTTTCACGACTGTTTTTTCTTAATTCAGTAATACTATTAACGTTTATACCACAAGAATTAGCAATAACAACAGATAAAGCTTTTTGATTTATTTTGCTTAATTTTGCAACAATCATTTTTTTTTCTGTAATATTTAATGGCATTAGATTATTGCACTCCTGATTTTTTAATATAAAAGAATTACATTATTAGAATTAATATTCTATATATAAAATATATTACATTACAATGTATAAATTATATTGTTTAATTAAAAAATAATTATTTTAATATAAAAAAAGCTATTCGTAAAGTTTATACTTTAATATTTATTAAAGATGTTGTTATATCAATAGATACTCCCATAGTTGATGAGATATATATTTTTTTTATAAAATCTCCTTTCAATTGTGTTGGTTTATATTTTATTAAATTTTTTATTAAATACTCTATATTTTCTTTTATTTTATAATTATCAAAATTAATTTTGCCTATGCTGGTATGAATAATTCCATTTTTATCATTACGATAATTAATTTGTCCTTTTTTAATCTTTTTTATAATTTCTTTAATATTTTCAGTAATAGTTCCCAATTTAGGATTGGGCATTATTCCTCTTGGACCTAATATGGGAGCTAATTTACTAACTAAATTCATCGCTTCTGGAATAGTTATTACTATATCAATTTGTTTGATGTTATTTTTAATTTTATTTACTAGATCTTCCATCCCAATTAAATCTGCACCAGCTGTTTTTGCCTCTATTGCTTTAGCTCCATAAGCAAAAACAGCAATTTTTAAATTTTTTCCTGTTCCATAAGGTAATATAACACTATTTCTAATGTTCTGTTCTGATTTTTTTGGATCTATATTTAATTGTATTGCAATATCAATGCTTTCAATGAAATTAACTGCACTAAATTCTTTTAATTTATTAATAGCTTCATCAATAGAAATTTTTTTGTTTTGATTAATTTTATTATACATATTAGTCATACGTTTTGTTTGTTTAACCATTATTATATTTTAATCCTCTATTATTAATCCCATTGAAAGCGCTGTCCCTTCTATAGAATGCATCATTGATTCAATATTTATTCCTGTCATATCTACAGATTTTAATTTTGCTATTTGACGAATTTGTTCATGAGTTATTTTACCTATTTTTTCTAATTTTGGTTTACTAGAACCAGATTTAATTCCCAAAGCTTTTTTTATTAAAATTGCTGCTGGAGGAGTTTTAGTAATAAATGTAAAAGAACGATCTGAATAAATAGTAATGATAACAGGAATAGGTATTCCTTTTTCTAAATTACTAGTTTGAGAATTAAAAGTTTTACAAAAATCCATTATATTAATTCCATGTTGTCCTAATGCAGGTCCAACAGGAGGGCTTGGATTAGCAATACCTGCTGAAACTTGTAATTTAACATAAGTTTTAATTTTTTTTGCCATAATTATTCCTTTAAATTAATAATTTATTATAAAAATTTTATAAATAAATTATCCTTTTTCTACTTGACTAAAATCTAAATCAACAGGAGTTGCTCTACCAAAAATTGATACTGATACTTTTAAACGACTTTTTTCATAATCAACTTCTTCAACTATCCCATTAAAATCAGAAAAAGGACCATCATTTACACGAATCATTTCTCCCGCTTCAAATAATATTTTTGGTCTTGGTTTATCTCCAATTTGTTGAAGACGACTTTTAATTATGTCAACTTCTTTATTACTAATAGGAGATGGATTATCAGAAGTTCCTCCTACAAAACCTAATACTCTAGGAATACCACGAACTAAATGCCAACTTATATCTTTCATAACCATATTAATTAAAATATATCCAGGAAAAAATTTACGTTCACTTTTATAACGTTGTCCATTACGAATTTCTACTACTTCTTCAGTAGGTATTAAAATATCTCCAAAAAAATTATTCATATTATTAATATGAATATGTTCTTTTAATGATTGTGCAACACGATTTTCAAATCCAGATCTAGCTTGAATAACATACCATTTTTTTTGTATAGATTTAGTCATTTATAATCTCATATTAGTTAAAAATGATATTAAATAAATTAAAATACTATCAAGACACCAAATAATTAATGATATAATCAAAGTTATTATGATAATAATTAAAGTTATTTGTAAAGTTTCTTTATAAGAAGGCCAAATTACCTTACGTGTTTCTATACGTGTTTCTCTAATAAATAAAAATATCTTTTTTCCTGTTTTAGTAGATAAAATAATAAAAACTATTAAAATTAATATAGGACAAATAATTATTATTCTAATAGGTAATTCTATATTTTGATATAAATAATCACATATTATTATTGAAATAAATAAGACTATACTAATAGTCCATTTTATATATTCTAAAATATATTTACTCCTTTTGAATTTTACATTATTAATCATATATTATATCAACCAATATAAAATAAATTCAGTTTAATGATATTATTATACAAATTATATATAATATAAAACATTATTTATAATTAGATAATTTATTTTATAATAAATTTTTGAAAAAAGAATCAAAGGGATTAATATTTTAATACCCTCATCTTCTTTTATTTCTATTATTTTAATATTTTAGTTACAATTCCAGCACCAACAGTTCTACCACCTTCACGAATAGCAAATCTTAAACCATCTGTCATAGCAATAGGATTTATTAAAGTTACAGTCATTTTTATGTTATCACCAGGCATTACCATCTCGATTTCTTTTGCTAATTCTATTGTACCAGTAACATCAGTAGTCCTAAAATAAAATTGAGGACGATAACCTTTAAAAAATGCAGTATGTCTACCGCCTTCATCTTTAGATAAAATATATACTTCTGACTCAAATTGAGTATGAGGTTTTATAGATCCTGGTTTAGCTAAAACTTGTCCTCTTTCAATCTCTTCTCTTTTAATTCCTCGAAGTAAAATACCTACATTTTCACCTGCGCGACCTTCATCTAATAATTTACGAAACATTTCAACACCTGTACAAGTAGATTTTATCGTATCTCTTATACCAATAATTTCTACTTCTTCACCTACTTTTATTATACCTCTTTCTACTCTTCCTGTTACAACTGTTCCTCTACCAGAAATAGAAAAAACATCTTCAATTGGTAATAAAAATGGTTGGTCAACAGCTCTTTTTGGTTCGGGTATATAATTATCTAAACAATTTGCTAATTCAATAATTTTTTTTTCCCAAACTATATCTCCTTCTAATGCTTTAAGAGCAGATCCATGAATAATAGGAGTTTTCTCACCTGGAAAATCATATTGAGTAAGTAAATCACGTACTTCCATTTCTACTAATTCTAATAATTCTTCATCATCAACTAAATCACATTTATTAAGAAAAACAACAATGTAAGGAACTCCAACTTGTCTTGCTAATAAAATATGTTCTCTGGTTTGAGGCATAGGTCCATCTGTTGCCGCAACTACTAATATAGCTCCATCCATTTGAGCAGCTCCAGTAATCATATTTTTTACATAATCAGCGTGTCCAGGACAATCTACATGTGCATAATGACGATATTTTGTATCATATTCTACATGAGAAGTATTAATAGTAATACCTCTTTCTTTTTCTTCTGGAGCATTATCTATTTGATCAAAAGCTTTAGCTGCTCCACCATATTTTTTAGATAATACAGTTGTAATAGCTGCTGTCAAAGTTGTTTTACCATGATCAACATGTCCTATAGTACCTACATTAATATGTGGTTTAGAACGTTTAAATTTTTCTTTAGACACAGAATAATTCCTTCTATATTTTTTTTTCTTCTTTTATAAAATAAAAAAGAAAAATTACTTAATTATTGATTAACTATTATTTATTTACACCTAGAATCAATAATAATTTGTGAAATATTATTAGGTGCTTCAGTATATTTTAAAAATTCCATAGAATAAGATGATCTTCCTTGAGTATAAGAACGTAAATCAGTAGCATAACCAAACATTTCAGACAATGGTACACATGCACGTATTAATTTACCAGTTAAAATATTATCTATACCTTCTATAATACCTCTTCTACGATTTAAATCTCCTATTACATCACCCATATATTCTTCTGGAGTTTCTACTTCAACTTTCATAATAGGTTCTAATAATACTGGATTAGCTTGTTTAAATGCATTTTTAAATGCAATTGAAGCTGCTAATTTAAACGCTAATTCTGATGAATCTACATCATGATATGATCCATAATGTAATCTAACTGCAATATTCACTACTGGATATCCAGCCATTGGACCAGATTTTAATTGTTCTTGAATACTTTTATCTATAGATGAAATATATTCACTAGGTATTACACCACCTTTTATATCGTTAGTAAATAAATATCCTATGTTATTTTTTTTATTAAATTTTATTGGAGATATATCTATAACAACATGTCCATATTGTCCTCTACCACCAGTTTGTTTTATATGTTTACCTTCTATATTTAGAACATTTTTTTTTATAGTTTCACGATAAGATACTTGAGGTTTACCAATATTAGCCGATACATTAAACTCTCTTTTCATCCTATCAACTATAATTTCTAAATGCAATTCACCCATACCTGCAATAATAGTTTGATTACTTTCTTTATCTGTCCAAGTTTTTAATGATGGATCTTCTTTTGTCAATCTATTTAATGCTAATCCCATTTTTTCTTGATCAATTTTAGTTTTAGGTTCTATAGCAATAGATATTACAGGTTCTGGAAATTCCATTCTTTCAAGAATAATACTTTTATCTATAGAACACAATGTATCTCCTGTTGTCACATCTTTTAAACCAATAGCTGCTGCAATATCTCCAGCATGAACTTTTTTAATTTCTTCACGTTTATTAGCATGCATTTGTACAATTCTTCCAATTCGTTCTTTTTGCATTTTAATAGGATTAAAAATTAAATCACCACTACTTACTGTACCAGAATATACTCTGAAAAATGTTAAGTTGCCAACAAAAGGATCATTTGATATTTTAAAAGCTAATGCTGAAAATGGTTCATCATCATTTGATTGTCGAATATCTAATATTTTTTTTTCATTATCTATAATTCCTTGTATAGGAGGAATATCAGTTGGTGCTGGTAAAAATTCAATTACTGCATCCAACATAGCTTGTACTCCTTTATTTTTAAAAGCAGAACCACAAGTTATTAAAGTAATTTCATTATTTAATACTCTTTTTCTTAAAGATAATTTTATTTCTTTTTCAGTAAGATTTATTCCATTTAAATATTTATCCATTAATTTTTCATCTGATTCAACAGCAGATTCAATTAATTTTTGGCGCCAAATTTTTGATTCTTTTATTAAATTTATAGGTATTTGATTATAATTAAAAGTGGTACCTTGATCTTTATCATTCCAACTTATTGCTTTCATTTTAATTAAATCTATAACACCAATAAAACTATCTTCAGATCCAATAGGTAATTGTATTGGTACAGTTTCTGTAGATAAATTTTTTTGTATTTGATAAACAACTTTTAAAAAATTAGCACCCATACGATCCATTTTGTTTATAAATGCTATTCTTGGAACTTTATATTTATTAGCTTGTCTCCATACTGTTTCTGATTGTGGTTGAACACCACCAACTGCACAATAAATCATGACTACACCATCCAGAATTCTCATAGACCTTTCTACTTCAATTGTAAAATCAACATGTCCTGGAGTATCAATAATATTAATTCTATGTGCTTGATATTGATTAGCCATTCCTGACCAAAAAGCAGTGGTAGCTGCAGATGTAATAGTAATCCCTCTTTCTTGTTCTTGCTCCATCCAATCCATAGTGGCAGCACCATCATGTACTTCACCTATTTTATGATTAACTCCAGTATAAAAAAGAATTCTTTCAGTAGTAGTAGTTTTTCCAGCATCAATATGTGCACTAATACCAATATTACGATAACATGTTATAGGAGTTATACGACTCATTTTATTCCTCTATTTTAGATAGATTAATACTAAAAATTTAAATATATTATTTAATATTACATAATATTGATATATTTATTAGCTACAACATATTTTATTGATGAATTTATTAATTTAATAAATTAATATCTATATATTAAGAATATAATAAATTAAATATTACCAACGATAATGAGCAAATGCTTTATTTGCTTCAGCCATACGATGTACTTCTTCTTTCTTTTTAATTGCATTACCTTTATTTTCAATAGCGTCAGAAATTTCATGAGCTAATCTTAATGACATAGATTTATCATTTCTTTTTCTTGCTGCATTTACTAACCAACGCATTGCTAATGTATTTCTTCTACTAGGCCTAACTTCTACTGGAACTTGATAAGTAGATCCACCTACTCTTCGAGATTTTACTTCAACCATAGGTTTTACATTTTCTAATGCATTTAAAAAATTATCTAATTCATTTTTACCAGAATTTTTAGTTATTGATTTCAAAGCAGAATAAACAATTGATTCTGCTATAGATTTTTTTCCATTAACCATTAAAATATTAATAAATTTAGCAAGTAAATTTGAATCAAATTTAGGATCTGGTAATATTTTACGTTGACTAATTATGCGTCTACGAGACATAATATAATACTCCATAATAATATTATTTAGGTTTTTTTACACCATATTTAGATCTTCCTTTTTTTCTTTCTTTGACACCAGAACAATCCAATGCTCCTCTAATTGTATGATATCTAACACCGGGTAAATCTTTTACTCTACCTCCACGAATTAGTACTACAGAATGTTCTTGTAAATTATGTCCTTCTCCTGGTATATAAGAAGTAACTTCAAAACCATTAGTTAAACGAACTCTACAAACTTTTCTTAATGCTGAATTTGGTTTTTTAGGTGTAGTTGTATAAACTTTAATACATACTCCTCTTTTTTGAGGACAAGAACTTAAAGCAGGTACATTACTTTTAGTAATTTTATGAGTTCGTTGTTTTCGAACTAATTGATTAACTGTAGCCATTCTTTTATTTCCTAAATAAAATTATTATAATTAAATAATTTTAACATAAATTAAATTTTTTTATTTAAAATAATATTTTATAATTACCAAAATATTTGTTGTTTATTTTTTATTGATAAAGATACAAAATCTTTATATTCTATTTGTATTATTTTTTTAGATATTATCTTTAATAAACCTCTTGATTCTATATCATTTTTTATACCAAAAATATTAAATGGAATTTTGTTTTTAATTACAATTATTTTTTTCATTGAATTACTATTATGTAATCCTGCCAAGATACCATCTTGAATTAAAATTAAATCATCATTTTTACTTAAAAAATTTAGAAGTAAAGAAAAATTACAAGATGATGGTGAATTAAATAAGGTGTATAACATAAATTAACTTTATATATTTCATAATTTAAAAATGTAATATTATATTATATTTTTTCAGTTTTTTTTTCCAATGTAAAGAATCAATAATTTTAATAGGTACTGTCCAAAAATTTTTTTTGTTAAAATTTTTTAATCCTAAAATATTCAAAGAATTATAACAAATAAAATAATTGTTTATATTACAAATACTTAAAATATTAAAACTAATACTATAATTAGGAAATAATATTTTTTTTGGTTTTTGGTTAGAAACTATCTGAAAAATACCATCTCCTGTAAAAAATAATGCTATATCCTCACTAAATGAGGATATAGAAATTATAGCATCTAATCCTGCTTGACCAGAACTATTGCCATATGGAGATTTAGAAAAAATAAAAGCTACTTTATTCATTAAAATTGTATAAAACGATCACAAGTTAATATAGATTTAGCTAAAATACTTAAACTTGTTATTTGAAATTCACTTGCTATTAAATTATGATTTAATTGATTATTCAATATTTTATTTTTATCTAAAATCATGCCTCTTTTTATTGCAGAAGAAATACAAATATATAAATTTATATGATATTTATTACTTAAATTTTTCCAATATTTAACTAAATTTATTTCATAATTATCTAATTGAATATATTTATTGGCATTATAAATACCATCTTGATAAAAAAAAATACTTTTTACATAGTGTTTTTCTTTAATAACTGCATTTGTAAAAAAATATGCTGAGTATGCATTTTGTGTGCTATAAGGTGATCCCATTACTAATAATGAAAAAGTCATATTTTTCCTAAAAATATTAATATAAAAAATTATCTAATAAAATTAATAACTAATTAAATTTTATTTATTTATTTTAAGAAAAGATTCTTTAATATCTAATAATTCAATTTCAAATATTAAAGTGGAATTTGCAGGAATTCCTGGTATTAAATTATATCCATATCCTAATTTTGGAGGTATAACTATTTTAATTTTTCCACCTTTTCTAATATATTGAAGTGCTTCTTTCCAACCAGGAATAATTTGTTGAAAATTTATATATAATGGCATTTTTCTAGAATATGAACTATCAAACATAGTTCCATCAACTAATTTTCCTTTATAATGTACTACTACAATAACATTACTATATTTGTTTAATATTTTTTTTCCATATCCTAATTTTTGTATTTGATATAACAATCCTGTTTTACTTCTTTTTACATTTTTTTCTTTTAAAAATCTTGCAATATATTTTTTTCCTGCAATATCATTTTTTATTGATTCTTTTTTAATTCTACTAGTTGTAGCATTTTGTATTTCTAATTCAAATGATGTAATAATTCTCTTTAATTCTTTATTAGATATTTTAACTTTATTATTTATACAATCAATTATTCCTTGAATAATAAATTTTCTATTCAATACAATATTAATTTTTTCTTGTTCTTGAAAAGAATGATTTAAATATTTTCCTATAGTAACACCTAATGCATAAGAATTTTGTTCTGTTTTATTTCGAAATAAATTTTGTTTTTTAATATTTATTAAATTAGATCTTTTTTCTTCAACAGAGGGTACTTCATAACCAAAAACAGAATTATAATGATGATCACCCAACCATCCAATATTTTTATATATTGATGCTGCTGATGAATTTAAACTTATAGCTGAAATAATAAATATAACAAAGATTGATATTTTTTTAGTAAAAAATTTCATTTTTTTCTCCAAAAATATTTAAAATTTATTAGATAAAACATCTAATTTTATTATTATAAACTATTTTAAAAATTTAGTGAATATATAAAAAAAATATTTGTGATATTTTATATTAATTTGATTAATAATCATACAAAAAAATTTTAAACAATTTAATAATTAACTAATAATTTTAATATTCTCCTTAATGGTTCAGCAGCACCCCAAAGTAATTGATCACCTACAGAAAATGCTGAAAAACAATTTTTATCTATATTGAGTTTTTTAATTCTTCCAATAGGTATATCTAGCTTACCACTTACTGCAATAGGAGTTAAATGATTTATAGTATTACTAATATCATTAGATATAACTTTAACCCATTTATTATGATTTTGTATAATATCTTTAATATTATCTAATGATAAGTCTTGCTTAAGTTTTATAGTAAAAGATTGACTATGAGATCTTAAAGCACCAATACGAACACAAATACCATCTATAGGAATAATTTTTTTTGTATTTAAAATTTTATTTGTTTCAAATTGACCTTTCCATTCTTCTTTTGTTTGTCCATTACAAATTTTTTTATCTATCCATGGAATTAGACTTCCAGCTAATGGTACAGAAAAATATTTTTTAGGAAAATTATTTTTTGTAAAATTTTTAGAAATTTCTCTTTCAATATTTAAAATATTAATAGATTTATCTTCAATATTTGATATTTTCGATATAAATTTCATTTGTAATAAAAGTTCTTTCATAAAATTTGAACCTGCACCTGATGCAGCTTGATACGTTGATACATATAACCACTTAATTAAATTATTTGTAAATAATCCTCCTAGTGCCATTAACA
The DNA here is from genome assembly GCF_012563145.1 of Enterobacteriaceae endosymbiont of Plateumaris consimilis. Taxonomy (NCBI): domain Bacteria; kingdom Pseudomonadati; phylum Pseudomonadota; class Gammaproteobacteria; order Enterobacterales; family Enterobacteriaceae; species Enterobacteriaceae endosymbiont of Plateumaris consimilis. The sequence continues at coordinate 372,851 of NZ_CP046230.1, forward strand.
TTAAACTAACAGTACAATTACCTCCTACAAAAGTTTTGATACCCATATCTATGTTTTTTTTTATGATATTTAAATTTACTGGATCTAATGCAATTACAGAATTTTCAGAAGTTCTTAAATATGATGAAGCATCTATCCAATAACCATTCCAACCTATCAAACGTAATTTAGAATATATTTTATTTGTATATGTACTACCTTGACATGATAAAATTATATCTAAAGATGATAATATTTCAATATTATAAGCATCCTGTAAAATTTTACATTTATTTTTAATATTAAAAGGAATTATTTTTCCATGTTGTGAAGTGGTAAAAAATATTGCATTAATAGAATTAAAATCTTTTTTTTTTATCATTCTTTCTAATAGAACAGATCCAACAATACCTCTCCATCCTATGAATCCTACATTTTTCATTACTGATAAACCTTATAGTTTTTATTAATTGACATTATTTATATATCATGATATGAAATAATATTTTATATATAATATGTTATAAATAATTTATTATTTAAAATATTCGATATAATAATATAAAATGAATACAAAAAAGTTTTTAATTTTATTAATTTTTATTTTATTAAAAATTGATGTAGCTGTTGCAACTCGTATTGATGTATTATTTACTCCTAATAAAAAAACATTACCAGTAATAATTAATCTTATTAAACACGCTAAAAAAGAAATATTAGTTGCTGCTTATACATTTACTAATAAAACTTTAGCTTTTGCATTATTAAATGCAAGTCATAAGGGTATAAAAATTTACATAATTGTTGATGCTAAAAATAATATTCATCGTTATACTGCAATTAATTTTTTAAAAAATAAAACTAATAACATTCATATTAGAATGAATAATCATTATGCAATCATGCATAATAAATTTATTATTATAGATAGATCTACTGTTGAAACAGGTTCTTTAAATTATTCTGCTAATGCGATAAAACGTAATGCAGAAAATATAATTATTATTTATAACTCTAAAAAAATAGCTAAAATATATAAAAAACAATTTTTAAAATTATGGAAAGAAAGTTTAATTAAAATTAATTAAATAATTGTTATTTTATATGTAATTTAAGTCCCAATCAATAGGATTATATTTATGATCAATAAGATATTTGTTTGTTTTAGAAAAATGTTTACAATGTAAAAACCCTTTGTGTGCAGAATAAGGTGAAGGGTGTGATGTATATAAAATATAATGTTTTTTATTATTAATAAATTTTATTTTTTTTTTTGCTTTTTCACCCCATAGTAAAAACACTATATTTTTAAAATTATTACTAATAATATTAATAACATTATTAGTAAATTTTTCCCATCCAATATTATTATGTGAGTTAGCTAGTCCTTTTTCTACTGTTAATACAGTATTTAATAGCATTACACCTTGTTTAGCCCAATTTAATAAATATCCGTGTTTAGGGATTTTGAAGTTTGGTATATCAAATTTTAATGATTTATAAATATTTTTCAATGAAGCAGGAATTTTTATATTAGGCATTACAGAAAAAGCTAAACCATTAGCTTGATTTTTTTCATAATAAGGATCCTGACCTAATATAACTACTTTTAAATTTTTGGGATTAGTAACTTTAAAAACATAAAATATATTTTTTTTATTTGGATAAATAATTTTACCAGAAATAATATCAGTATTAATTTTATTTATTAATTTTTTAAAATAAAATTTTTGTTTTTCTTTTTTTAAGAAATTAGTCCAATTAATATTTTTTTTCATTAATATTATTAAAGTTAATAAAATTATTTATAATTATTTATTAATATATTATATTAATATATCATTTTTTAAAAAATTTAGTATTTTGTTTTTAAAATATTTCTTAAAAACTATTTATTTGTAAAGAGTACAACATGAGATATTATGAAATAATATTAATTATACATCCAGATCAAAGTGATCAAATTGAAGATATTTTAAAATATTATAAAAGTATTATTGATCAAAATAAAGGTATAATTTCTAGGTTAGAAAATTGGGGAAGAAGACAATTATCATATCCTATTAATAAATTACATAAAGCACATTATATTTTAATGAATATAATGATTAATAATAATTATATTAATAATTTAGAAAAAAATTTTTTTCTTAATGAATCAATTATAAGATATATAGTAATTAAAACTAAAAAAGAAATTAAATGTATGTCACCTATTTTGAAATCAAAAGATGAACATACAGAAGAAAAAAGTAACGATATTATAAAAACTATATAAAAATAAATTTTCTTATTTTGAATTTTAAATAATTTTATTCATGAATTAATCATATTTTATATATTAGGAGTTATATTATAATGATACGTTATTTTCGTCGTCGTAAATTTTGTCGTTTTACATCTGAAGGAATTAAAGAAATTGATTATAAAGATATTAATTTATTGAAAAATTTTATTACTGAAAGTGGTAAAATTGTTCCTAGTAGAATAACTGGTACAAAAGCTAGATATCAACGTCAATTAACTAGAGCAATCAAATTAGCAAGATATTTATCTTTAATACCTTATACTGATCATCATAAATGATTTAAAATTAGTACTTAATAAATAAATTATTAATATTACTGAATAAGTATAATTTATTATATATTGAGGTACATAATGAAAATAATTTTGTTAGATCAAATTATAGGATTAGGTAAAAAATCTGAAATAGTTAATGTAAAATCTGGATATGCACGAAACTTTCTAATTCCAAAAAATAAAGGTATACCAGCTACAGAAGAAAATATTAATTTATTAAAAAAACAAATTACCAAATTAAAAACAGAACTATTAGATATTTTTAATAAAGCAGAATTAAGATCAAAAAAATTTATAAAAGTAATAGATAAAATTATAATTAAATCTAGATCTAGTAAAGATAATAAATTATTTGGATCTATTGGAAGAAATAATATTTTAAAAGAAATTAAAAATATAGGATTTAACATTTCAAAAAAAGAAATTATTTTACCGAAAGGAACATTAAAAACATTAGGTAATCATGAAATACATTTTAAATTTCATCCCAAAATAATAATAAAAAAAAATATTACAATTATTAATTTTTAATTATAATCTTATTGACTAAATATTATTTTTCGTTTATTATATATTACTATACAATGACGTAACTATTCAGACAATATTGTGTTTGTGAACCCGGACAGATCTGGAAAGAAGCATCCGTAACAAAAATAATATGTGTAAAAAATAGTTACGTTATTTAATTTAATAATAATATTAAAAATTTAATGACTTATTATGTATTAGCAAGAAAATGGCGCCCACAAAAATTTTGTGATATTATAGGACAAGATCACATAGTTAAAGCTATTAAATATAGTTTATCTAAAAAAAATATTCATCCTGCATGGATATTTTCTGGTAGTAGAGGAGTAGGTAAAACTACTATAGCCAGATTGTTTGCTATGGGATTAAGCTGTTTAAATGGTATTACAGATGATCCTTGTGGATTATGTGAAAATTGTAAAAATATAAAAAATAATTCTTTTCTAGATTTAATAGAATTAGATTCTGCTTCTAAAACAAAAGTAGAAGAGATTAGAGATATAATAGATAACATTCAATATAAACCTATAAAAAGTTGTTATAAAATATATATTTTTGATGAATTTCATATGTTGTCAAAACATAGTTTTAATGCTTTATTAAAAATAATAGAAGAACCTCCTAATCATGTAAAGTTTATATTTGTAACAACAGAATTACAAAAAATACCAATTACTATTATATCTCGATGTTTACAATTTCATTTAAAATTAATAACAAATAAAAAAATATCTCAAAAATTAAAACATATTCTAAATATAGAAAAGTTAAATTATGATGAAAAAATATTAGATATATTATCAAATGTTGCTAATGGAAGTATGAGAGATGCTTTAAGTTTAACAGATCAATTAATTTCCATGGGTGAATTAACACTTAAAAATATCTATTTAATGTTAGGTTTGATTAAAAAAAAATATTTGTTTTTATTAATTAGTAGTTTAAAAAAAAAAAATATTAATTTAATATTAGAAATTATTGAACAAATTGCATCTTTTAATATTAATTGGGATAATATAATTATAGAAATATTATTTTTATTACATGAGTTATTAAAAATTAAAATTATTGGTTCTATAAATACAATTAATAATGAATATAATGATTTTTATAAAAATAATAAAAAATATTTAAATATTATTTTGAAAAATTTTTCTTTAGAAGAAATAAGATTTATATATAAAACATTTATTATAGGAAGAAAAAATTTAAATTTAAATCCTAATAATAAAATTGGTTTTGAAGTGATTATATTTAAATTAATATTTAATTTTAGTAAAATTTAATAACTTAATAATATTTAATTAAATTATTTTAATTATTTACAGAAATAATAATAAATATTATTGCTTTCTTTTCAAAATTATATTTTTATTTTATAAAATATAATTTAATAATCTTTTACTCTTAATACATTAAGTTTTATATAATAATTTTAAAAATTGATTAAAAAACTAAGTTTTTTATACTAATTTTACAATAAATATAATTAATATTATATATTAATATATATAAAAAAATAGTAACTAAATTTTATTTATAAGGAAAAATATTGTAATGAAAGTGCAAGAAACTCGAAATTTTCAATCTGAGGTTAAACAACTTTTACATTTAATGATAAATTCTCTTTATTCCAATAAAGAAATTTTTTTAAGAGAATTAATATCTAATGCTTCTGATGCAGCAGATAAATTAAAATTTAAAGCTTTATCTAATAATAATTTATATGAAAATGATAATAAATTAAAAGTACAAATTTCTATAAATAAAAAAGAAAAATTGATTATTATTAATGACAATGGAATTGGTATGACTCGTGATGAAGTAATTGAAAATTTAGGAACAATTGCTAAATCAGGAACAAAATCTTTTATTGAATCTTTAAAAATTACCTCTAAAAAGTTAGAAGAAAATAAACAACCAACACAGTTTATAGGACAATTTGGTGTTGGATTTTATTCTTCTTTTATAGTAGCAAATAAAGTATCAGTAAAAACTAGAGCAGCTGGAATAGCATATGATAAGGGAGTTTTTTGGGAATCTACCGGAGAAAATAATTATAATATTACAAATATTTATAAAAAATCTCGAGGGACTGAAATTACTTTACATATACGTGAAAATAATAATGAGTTTCTTGATATATGGCGTATTAAAAATATTATTAGTAAATATTCTGATCATATATCTTTACCAATAGAAATTCAAACCTATGATGAAAAAAATAAACAATATATTTGGGAACAAATAAATAAAGCACAAGCAATATGGTTACGTAATAAATCAGAAATCAGTGATTCTGAATATAAAGAGTTTTATAAACAGTTAACTCATGATACAACTGATCCTATTGCATGGACTCATAATCATGTTGAAGGAAAACAAGAATATACTAGTTTATTATATATTCCCTTTAATGTTCCATGGGATGTTAGAAATCGTGACCATAAAAATGGTATTAAATTATATGTACAAAGAGTTTTTATCATGGATGATGCTGAACAACTTTTACCAAAATATTTAAGATTTATTAAAGGTTTAGTAGATTCTAATGATTTACCTTTAAATATTTCAAGAGAAATTTTACAAGATAATAATATTATCTATAATATGAAAAATATGTTAACTAAAAAAGTATTAAATATGTTAACAAATATTTCAAAAACAAAAGATTTATATAATGATTTATGGCAAAAATTTGGATTAATTTTAAAAGAAGGTCCTGCAGAAGATTTGAATAATAAAGATAGAATAATTAAATTACTACGTTTTGCTTCAACTTATAATAATAATTCTATACAAAATGTATCATTAGAATCATATATTAATCGAATGATTGAAGGACAAAAAAAAATATATTTTTTAACTGCTGACAATTATCTTGCAGCAAAAAGTAGTCCTCATTTAGAATTTTTTTCTAATAAAAAAATTGAAGTACTTTTATTAACTGATCATATTGATGAATGGATGATGAGTTATATAACTGATTTTCAAGAAAAACCTCTTCAATTAATTAGTAAAAAAGATGAATCATTAAATGATTTTATTAAAAAAAAAGATAATTTAGATAATGATATAAATAAAAAAACATTAAATGAATTTATAAAAAAAGTTGAAAATTTATTAGGTAATAAAATAAAAAAGGTATATTTCACAGATCGTTTATTTAATACTCCTGCTATTGTTACTACAGATACTAATGAAATGAGTACACAAATGGCTAAATTATTTGCTGCAGCAGGACAACAAACACCAGAAATAAAATATAATTTTGAATTAAATTCAAATCATACTTTAATTAAAAAAGCAATGAATATAAAAGATGAAAAATATTTTACAGAGTTTATTAATTTATTATTAGAAGAAGCTATTTTTGCAGAAAAAGGTACATTAGAAAATCCTAATATATTTATAAATAGAATAAATTATTTTTTATCAAAAGATAAAATATAAAAAATTTTTATAGATAAGATTTTAAATAATATTTTACACAAATCTTATCTATAAATAAAATTTTCATATATTAATTATAAATATTATTTATTATTTTATTTTTGTAAAATTTTTTATATTTATTATTTTAATGTTTAATATATTATTATTATGTAACGTTATAATTATTTTTTTAAAATTTAATTTATATTGATTTAAATTATGATTTATAATTGGTGTATTTTTTGCTTTATTATATTCTTTTTGTGTAATTATATTTTTATATAACATTCTATCTAAAACTAAATTTCTTCTTTTTTTTGTTTTTTCTATAGATGTTATAGGATTATAAACAGATGGATTTTTAGGTAATCCTGCTAAAATAGCTATTTCACTTAATGTTAATTGATTTAATTTTTTATTAAAATATATTCTAGATGCTTCAACTATTCCATAAGTATTTTGTCCTAAATAAGTTTTATTTAAATATAATTCAAGAATATTTTTTTTAGATAGATATTGTTCTATTTTTATGGCTAATAATATTTCTTTTATTTTTCTTATAAAACTTTTTTTAGGATTAAGAAAAAAATTACGTGCTAATTGTTGAGTTATAGTACTACCTCCTTGGGTTATATGTCCTGATATAATTAAATTCATTAGTGCTCTAAAAATAGCTTCTATATCAAATCCATGATGACTATAAAATCTATTATCTTCAATAGCAATAAAAGCTTGTATAATTTTTTTTGGAATATGATTTATTGAAATATAGTTAGAATAATTTACATTAAAATTTATTATAGGTATTGTATTTTGACAAATAATAACAGGAAATTGTACTTGCATTTGTTTTATATTTGTTATATTTGGTAAATTATTTATAGTTTGATTTAAAAAAAAATATGAATAAATAGTGATAAATATCATTATTATTAATAATGAATACTTTCTAGAGAAAAAATTATTAAATTTCATTTAATATTTAAACTATATATGAAATATATAATTAATAATATATGATAAATTTAGTTTTTATTAAATATATATATTTATTTAAATAATTATTTACTATTGAAAAAATTAAATTTATGATTTAACTTTGAGTTAAATTATAAATTTAATTAAAAATAAAAAATTTAATATAAACAAATTTATAAAAATTAACATTAAAATTATATATAATATATATATTTAAAAATTTATTAACAATAATTTAAATTATTAATACTAAGAAAATGGCAGAAAAAAGAAATATATTTTTAATAGGTCCTATGGGAGCAGGAAAAAGTACAATTGGACGTCAATTAGCTAATCAATTAAATATGGAATTTTTTGATTCTGATGAAGAAATTGAACGTCGTACTGGAGCTGATATAAATTGGGTTTTTGATGTAGAAGGAGAATTAGGATTTAGAAAACGTGAAAAAAAAATTATTAATGAAATTACTACTAAAAAAGGAATTATTTTAGCTACAGGTGGAGGTTCTATAACATCTAAAGAAACACGTAAATATTTATCATCTAGAGGAATAGTTATTTATTTAAAAACTACTATAGAAAAACAATTAATACGTACTCAAAGAGATAAAAAACGACCTTTATTAAATAATAAAAATAAACCTGCTATAGAAATTTTACAAAATTTAGCTAAAGAAAGAAATCCTTTATATAAAGAAATAGCTGATATTATTATTAAAACAGATAAACAAAATGCTAAAATTGTTACCAATCAACTTATTAACTTATTAGAAAAAAATTAATATTTAATAATATTTTAAGGAATTAGTATGATAGATACTATTTTAGTAAAAACAAAAAAACATAATTATCCTATTACAATAGGCTTTAATTTATTTGATACACCATATTTATTTAGTAGTTTTAAATATGGTGATCAAACAATGATTATTACTAATCAAAAAATATTTACTCTTTATTTTAAAAAATTATCTGATATATTAAAAAATATTGGTATAAAAGTAGATTATATTATTTTACCAGATGGTGAAAAATATAAAACATTAACTACAATGAATATTATTTATTCATCTTTATTAAAAAAATTACATAATAGAGATACTACATTAATTTCTTTAGGTGGTGGTGTAATTGGTGATATGACTGGTTTTGCCGCATCTAATTATCAAAGAGGAGTGAAATTAATACACATTCCAACTACTTTATTATCTCAAGTAGACGCCTCTATAGGTGGTAAGACTGCTGTTAATCATCGTTTAGGCAAAAACATGATAGGAAGTTTTTATCAACCTAATTCTGTTATAATTGATTTAAATTATTTAAATACATTATCGAAAAGAGAATTTTCTTCAGGAATGGCAGAAGTTATTAAATATAGTATTATATTTGATAATATTTTTTTTGACTGGTTAGAAAAAAATATTGAAAAATTATTAAATTTAGATAAACAATCTATAAATTATTGTGTTTATAAATGTTGTGTATTTAAATCTAAAATTGTTTCTAAAGATGAAAATGAAAACAATCAAAGAGTTTTATTAAATTTAGGACATACTTATGGACATGCAATTGAGTCAGAAATCAATTATGATGGTACGTGGTTACATGGAGAAGCAATATCAGTTGGTATAATTATGGCATGTATAACTGCAGAAAAATTGAATTTATTTAATAAACATGATACATTGAGAATAATAAATTTACTAAAAAAATGTAATTTACCAGTTCAAAATCCTAAATTCATGAATACAAAAAAATATTTAAAATATATGTTTTTAGATAAAAAAGTTCATAATAATAAAATTAATTTAGTTATACCTATAAAAATAGGAAAAGTAATAATAAGTAATAATATTAATAAAGATGTTATTTCTGATTCAATTAAACAATCTAAAAATTTAATAATATAAAATTTTTTTAATATATATAATGATTATATTTGTAAATATACAAAATGAATAAGTATTTTATTGCTGCATCTATTTTATCAGCTAATTTTTCTTATTTAGGAAAAGAAATTAATGATGTTATTATAGCTGGAGTAGATATAATACATTTCGATATTATGGATAACCATTATGTTCCTAATTTAACTATAGGACCATTAGTATTAAAATCATTAAGAGATTACGGTATTACAAATCTTATTGATGTACATTTAATGACTAAACCAGTTGATAATTTAATTATTTCTTGTGCACAAGCTGGAGCAGATTATATTACTTTTCATCCAGAATGTTCATATCATATTGATCGTAGTATTTCTTTAATAAAAGAATATGGTTGTAAAGCAGGATTAGCTTTTAATCCTTCTACTTCATTAGATTATTTAAATTATATAATAGATAAATTAGATATGATTTTAATCATGTCAGTAAATCCTGGATTTGCAGGACAAAAATTTATTCCTAAAATTTTTAACAAAATTATTGAAACAAGAAAAATAATTAATCAAAAAAAAAAAAATATATTACTATCAGTTGATGGAGGTATAAATATAAAAAATATAAATAAAATAATTAGTTCTGGAGCTAATGTACTAGTATTAGGTTCAACTATATTTAAAAATGTTTTATCTTATAGAGAAATAATTGAACAAATTAAAATAAAATTAAATAATATAATATAATAATATTAAAAATTTATATTTTGATTATCTTTTAACTTTAAAAATAAAAATATTATATGTTAATCAAAAAAACAGTATTTAGTGCTATTCAACCTACAGGTAATATAACAATTGGAAATTATATAGGTGCATTACAACAATGGAATCAAATTCAAAAAAAATATTTCTGTATTTATTGTATTGCAGATTTGCATTCCTTAACTATATATCAAAAACCAAATATTTTAAATAAAAATATTTTAGACACGCTAGCTATTTTTTTAGCATGTGATATTGACCCAAATAAAAATATTATTTTTATACAATCACATGTTCCTCAACATACACAATTAAGTTGGATATTAAATTGTTTTACTTATTTTGGTGAATTAAAAAGAATGATTCAATTTAAGGAAAAAATATTATTTTTAAAAAAAAATAATAATATTAATATTGGATTATTTAATTATCCTATATTAATGGCTGCTGATATTTTATTATATCAAACAAATAAAGTTCCAGTAGGAAAAGATCAAATTCAACATATTGAAATAGCTAGAAAAATAGCTATAAGATTTAATTCTATTTATGGAAAAAACATATTTACAATACCAGAAAAAATTATTAATCCTAATAAAGGATCATGCATAATGTCATTATTAAATCCTTTCAAAAAAATGTCTAAATCTGATTCAAATTCTAATAATATTATTAATTTATTTGATAATAATGACATGATTACAAAAAAAATCAATAATGCTGTTACTGATTCTGATATTCCCCCTAGAATTATATATGATAAAATTAATAAACCAGGAATTTCTAATTTACTTAGTATATTATCTAATATAACTAATAATTCTATTAAAAATTTAGAAAGAGAATTTAAAGGTAAAATTTATAATGATTTAAAAAAATCTGTAATAAAAAACCTATGTATATTTTTACATACATTTCAAAAAAAATATTATAAATATAGAGAAAATAAAAAATTATTAAATAATATTATTGTTAACGGATCTAATCAAGCTCAAAAATTAGCAAAAATTACATTAAATAATATTAATAATCTTATTGGATTATACAATAAATAATTTTTATAAAATATTTTTATAATATAAATTCTAACGAGTACCATAAACGACAATTGTTTTTCCATGGGCATAAATCAAATTTTGATCTTTGAGAATTTTAAATATACGTCCTACTGTTTCTCTTGAACAACCAACTATCTTACCAATTTCTTGTCTAGTAATTTTAATTTGCATTCCATTAGGATGAGTAATTGCATCAGGACTTCTAGCTAAATTTAATAATGTTTTTACTATTCTATCACTTACATCTAAAAAAGCTAAATTACTTACTTTTTTTGATGTAATTTGTAATCTATTAGCGATTTGAGCAGAAATTTTCATAACAATATCATAATTAATTTTAATTAAATTATAAAAATTTTTATAAGATATCTCTGCTAGTTCACAATCTGTTTTTAATTTTACCCATGCAGTACGTTTATGATGATGAAGAAAAATTCCTAATTCTCCTACAAAATCACCTTTATTTAAATAACTAAGAATAATTTCTTTTCCTTTATTATTTTTAATTAAAACTACAACACTACCATTTAATATATAATATAAATTATTTGCTATATCACCTTTATTTATTAAAATAGTTTTAGCCGAATATTTATTAATCTGACAATAAGAAAGAAACCATTCTAAAGTAGGATCTTTTTGTGGTTTTAAAACTACCATTAATTATCCTTTATTATTTATATATTTAATTATAATCTTATTATTTATATTCAATATATAATAGAATATATTATTAAATATAACAAATATTAAAAAAAATATATATAGTATATATAAATATTATTTCTAACAAAATATATAATTTATAATTTTTTATTAATAAAAATATAATGTGGAATTATAATATGAAATATTTTAATACAGAAAAAAAAGAATATATAGATAAATTTTTTAATAAATCATTTAGTAAATGTAATATCTCATTTGAAATTTTTCCTCCTTCTGATTGCAAAATAGAATCAAAATTTTGGATTTTAATTCAAACTTTAATAAAATTTAAACCAAAATTTATTTCTATAACATACAGAAATATTAATAACTCTTATAATAATAAAACTTATAATATTGTAAAAAAAATTCAAAAATATACTAATATAGAATTAGCTCCTCATATAACATGTATTAATCTAAAAAATAATGAATTATATAATTTAGCAAAAAAATATTGGAAAAATGGAATAAAACATGTTATTGCATTAAGAGGAGATAAAACGAAATTTAATAACAATATTAATTCTTTAATATATGCTTCTGATTTAGTTTATTTTTTAAAAAAGATAGCAAATTTTAATATTACAGTAGCAGCATATCCTGAAATACACCCAGAATCTAAAAATATTAAAGAAGATTTAGTTAATTTAAAAAGAAAAATAGATGCTGGTGCTACAAGAGCTATTACACAATTTTTTTTTAATATAGAAACCTATCTTACTTTTCGTGATAAATGTATATCTCAAGGAATAAATATAGAAATTATTCCAGGAATATTACCTATTACTAATTTTATTCAACTAAAGAAAATTATAAAAATTACAAATATTAAAATACCTGATTTTATAAATAACATGTTCCAGAATTTAAATGGACAAGATGAAAAAATATGTAAATTACTAGGAAGTTTTATTGCTATAGAAATGATAAGAAGACTTAAAAATGAAGGAGTGAACCATTTTCATTTTTATACTTTAAATAAATTAGAAATAGTTTATGCTATTTGTCTTTATTTAGGTATTAAACCCAATGAAAATATTTTAACAAATAAAACTTAACTAGAATTATTTTTATAAAATATTTTGAATTAAATTAAAAACATCTGCTGATACTCAGAATTGAACTGAGGACCTCACCCTTACCAAGGGTGTGCTCTTACCTACTGAGCTATATCAGCAACTAATAATTCATTATTAGTACTTTTTAATAAATAAGCAGGCAGTGGGAATTGAACCCACATCATTAGCTTGGAAGGCTAAGATAATACCATTATACGATGCCTGCATTTTGGTGGGAGAAGGATTCGAACCTTCGAAGTCTATGACGACAGATTTACAGTCTGCTCCCGTTAACCACTTGGGTATCCCACCATTATAATTAAATTTTTAAAATTAGAAAATTAGTAATAATATTTTAAACATAAACATAAAACAAATGCCGGCTACCGGAATTGAACTGGTAACCTACTGATTACAAGTCAGTTGCTCTACCATTTTGAGCTAAGCCGGCATTTGTTTTATGTTTATTATTTTATTTAATTTAAAATTAATATCTTATATAATATTTAATCCTGGTATTTTCCTACTCTCACATGAGTAAATCTCATACTACCATCGGCACTACAATGTTTCACTTCTGAGTTCGGAATGGATTCAGGTGGTACCATTGCGTTATTGATACCAGGATTAAAATTACTAATAATAAATAGTTATTCAAAACGATTCTGGTGTTGTAAGGTTAAGACTCACGGGTGGTTATTAGTACTGATTAGCTCAACATATTACTATGCTTACACATTCAGCCTATCAACGTTATAGTCTTTAACGTCCCTTCAGGGATATATTTAAATAACAAATATATCCTGGGAAGAATAATCTTAAGGTAAGTTTCGCGCTTAGATGCTTTCAGCACTTATCTTTTCCGCATTTAGCTACCGGGCAATACCATTGGCATGATAACCCGAACACCAGAGATGCGTTCACTCCGGTCCTCTCGTACTAGGAGCAACTCCTTTCAATCTTCCAGCGCCCACGACAGATAGGGACCGAACTGTCTCACGACGTTCTAAACCCAGCTCGCGTACCACTTTAAATGGCGAACAGCCATACCCTTGGGACCTACTTCAGCCCCAGGATGTGATGAGCCGACATCGAGGTGCCAAACACCGCCGTCGATATGAACTCTTGGGCGGTATTAGCCTGTTATCCCCGGAGTACCTTTTATCCGTTGAGCGATGGCCCTGTCATATAGAACCACCGGATCACTAAGACCTGCTTTCGCATCTGTTCGAACCGTCATTCTTACAGTTAAGCCAGCTTATGCCTTTGCACTAACCTCACGATTTCCGACCGTGATTAGCTGACCTTAGTGCTCCTCCGTTACTCTTTAGGAGGAGACCGCCCCAGTCAAACTACCCACCAGACACTGTTCCTGATCCGGATAACGGATCTAGGTTAGAATAGTAAATGTTAAAGGGTGGTATTTCAAGGTTGACTCAATATTAACTAGCGCCAATATTTCATTGTCTCCCACCTATCCTACACGTTAATATTCAATATTCAATATCAAGCTATAGTAAAGGTTCACGGGGTCTTTCCGTCTTGCCGCGGGTACACTGCATCTTCACAGCGATTTCAATTTCACTGAGTCTCGGGTGGAGACAGTCTGACCATCATTACGCCATTCGTGCAGGTCGGAACTTACCCGACAAGGAATTTCGCTACCTTAGGACCGTTATAGTTACGGCCGCCGTTTACCGGGGCTTCGATCAAAAGCTTTTCGTAAAACGATAACTTCATCAATTAACCTTCCGGCACCGGGCAGGCGTCACACCGTATACGTCCACTTTCGTGTTTGCACAGTGCTGTGTTTTTAATAAACAGTTGCAGTCAGCTGTTATCTTAGACTGATTTCAGCTTTAAAAGTAAATTTTATTACTTACAATCAGTGTGCCTTCTTCCGAAGTTACGGCACTATTTTGCCTAGTTCCTTCACCCGAGTTCTCTCAAGCGCCTTAGTATTCTCTACCTGACTACCTGTGTCGGTTTGGAGTACGATTCTATGTTATCTAGAGCTTAGAGGATTTTCTTGTAAGTATGGTATTAATTACTTAAGTACAATAAAGCACTTAGTCATCACGCCTCAATGTTTTATTATTAACTATCCGGATTTTCCTAGATAATTCATCTACACGCTTGAACCAAGACAACCATCACTTGGATAATCTAACCTTCTTCGTCCCCCCTTCGCAATAACACTGAGTACAGGAATATTAACCTGTTTTCCATCGATTACGCTTTTCAGCCTCATCTTAGGTGTCGACTTACCCTGCCTCGATTACCGTTGGACAGGAACCCTTAGTCTTTCGGCGAATAGGTTTTTCACCTATTTTATCGTTACTCATGTCAGCATTCGCACTTCTGATATCTCCAATAAACTTCACAATTTATCTTCAACGACTTACAGAACGCTCCCCTACCCAATAAATATAAATCTATTGTCGCAGCTTCGGTGTATAATTTAGCCCCGTTACATCTTCCGCGCAGAAAAACTAGACCAGTGAGCTATTACGCTTTCTTTAAATGATGGCTGCTTCTAAGCCAACATCCTGGCTGTTTATGCTTTTCCACATCGTTTCCCACTTAATTATAACTTAGGGACCTTAGCTGGCGATCTGGGTTGTTTCCCTTTCCACAACGGACGTTAGCACCCGCTGTGTGTCTCCCGTGATAACATTATTCGGTATTTGAAGTTTGCATCGGATTGGTAAGCCTGGATGACTCCCTAACCGAAACAGAGCTCTACCCCCGAATATGAATAACACGAGGCGCTACCTAAATAGCTTTCGAGGAGAACCAGCTATCTCCCGGTTTGATTGGCCTTTCACCCCTAACCACAAGTCATCCGCTAATTTTTCAACATTAGTCGGTTCGGTCCTCCAGTTAGTATTACCTAACCTTCAACCTGCTCATGGCTAGATCACCGGGTTTCGGGTCTATACCTTGCAACTTAACGCCCTTTTAAGACTCGGTTTCCCTACGGCTCCCTTATACAGTTAACCTTGCTACAAAATATAACTCGCTGACCCATTATACAAAAGGTACGCAGTCACATTTTTAAATAACAAATGCTCCTACTGCTTGTACGTATATGGTTTCAGGTTCTATTTCACTCCCCTAACCGGGGTTCTTTTCACCTTTCCCTCACGGTACTAGTTCACTATCGGTCAGTCAGTAGTATTTAGCCTTAGAGGATGATCCCCCTATATTCAAACAAGATATTACGTGTCCCGTTTTACTCTTCGAGATTACAATTAATATATTTTAATATACGGGACTATCACCCTGTTTCGTATGACTTTCCAGACATTTTTATTAATATAATAATTGATTAGTTCTCTGGGCTTTTTCCTTTTCGCTCGCCGCTACTAAGAAAATCTCAGTTGATTTCTTTTCCTCAGGTTACTTAGATGTTTCAGTTCTCCTGGTTTACTTCGTTATTCTATGAATTCAAATAACGATAATGTATAAAATATACATTAGGTTTCCCCATTCGGATATCATCGACTAATAACGCTTCAAATCAGCTCATCGATGCTTTTCGCAGATTAGTACGTCCTTCATCGCCTCTGACTGCCAAGGCATCCACCATATACGCTTATTTACTTAACCTTACAACACCACAATCGTCTAAAATAATTTTATATTATAATTAATA
>NZ_CP046230.1:389581-512724 GCF_012563145.1 Enterobacteriaceae endosymbiont of Plateumaris consimilis
CGATACACTCTTATTATAGAGTATGTACTTACAGTAAAGGAGGTGATCCAACCACAGGTTCCCCTACGGTTACCTTGTTACGACTTCACCCCAGTTATGAATCACAAAGTGGTAAGCGCCCTCCATAAAAAAAGGTTAAGCAACTCACTTCTTTTACAACTCACTCCCATGGTGTGACGGGCGGTGTGTACAAGGCCCGGGAACGTATTCACCGTAGCGTTCTGATCTACGATTACTAGCGATTCCGACTTCATGGAGTCGAGTTGCAGACTCCAATCCGAACTACGATATATTTTGTGAGATCCGCTTACTCTCGCGAGGATGCTTCCCTTTGTATATACCATTGTAGCACGTGTGTAGCCCTGGTCGTAAGGGCCATGATGACTTGACGTCGTCCTCACCTTCCTCCGGTTTATCACCGGCAGTTTCCTTTGAGTTCCCGGCCGAACCGATGGCAACAAAGGACAAGGGTTGCGCTCGTTGCGGGACTTAACCCAACATTTCACAACACGAGCTGACGACAGCCATGCAGCACCTGTCTCATGGTTCCCGAAGGCACTAAAGTATCTCTACTAAATTCCATGGATGTCAAGACCAGGTAAGGTTCTTCGCGTTGCATCGAATTAAACCACATGCTCCACCGCTTGTGCGGGCCCCCGTCAATTCATTTGAGTTTTAACCTTGCGGTCGTACTCCCCAGGCGGTCGACTTAACGCGTTAGCTACGAAAGTTATAAGTCAAGCTTACAGCCTCCAAGTCGACATCGTTTACAGCATGGACTACCAGGGTATCTAATCCTGTTTGCTCCCCATGCTTTCGCACCTGAGCGTCAGTATTCGTCCAGGGGGTCGCCTTCGCCACTGGTATTCCTCCAGATATCTACGCATTTCACCGCTACACCTGGAATTCTACCCCCCTCTACGAAACTCAAGTATATCAGTTTCAAATGCAATTCCTAAGTTAAGCTCAGGGATTTCACATCTGACTTAATGTACCGCCTACGTGCTCTTTACGCCCAGTAATTCCGATTAACGCTAGCACCCTCCGTATTACCGCGGCTGCTGGCACGGAGTTAGCCGGTGCTTCTTTTACAAGTAACGTCAGTAATAAAATTTATTAAATTTTATTATTTCTTTCTTGTTGAAAGTACTTTACAACCCTAAGGCCTTCTTCATACACGCGGCATAGCTGCATCAGGCTTTCGCCCATTGTGCAATATTCCCCACTGCTGCCTCCCGTAGGAGTCTGGACCGTATCTCAGTTCCAGTGTGGCTGATCATCCTCTCAGACCAGCTAGAGATCGTAGCCTAGGTAAGCCTTTACCTTACCTACTAGCTAATCTCGTCTGGGTTCATTTAAAGGCATGAGGTTTTATAAAAAATATAAAATCCCCCACTTTAATCTTACGATCTTATGCGGTATTAGCTATCGTTTCCAATAGTTATCCCCCTCCAATAAGTAGATCCCCAGATATTACTCACCCGTCCGCCGCTTGCCGACAATAAATAGTAAACTATTTATCTCGATGCCGCTCGACTTGCATGTGTTAAGCTTGCCGCCAGCGTTCAATCTGAGCCATGATCAAACTCTTCAATTAAAATACAAAAATTAAATAAAAAAAACAGAAATGTTAAATTTAATTTTTTATTTAACATAAATTTTTAAAATAACAAAACTCTTATAAAAGAGTGTCCTTAAAAATTTTTTATATATTGTTAAAGAACTATATTAAGTTAAAGCATTAATTTTTATCTTACATTTAAATTTTAAAGAGTCAAGAATTTTTTATAAAATTTATAACAATTTTAAATAATTTTAATTTATTTTAATTTTTTTGAAAAAACTAAATCCTTGACTAATTAAATATTTTTGTATTTTTTTTATTTTTACTGTGTATTTTGTATATAAAATAAAATTTTTTTGTGTATTAAATAAAAATTTATTTTTTGTTATAATTTTTTTTATTTTAGATATTATATAATTACTAGAATCTAAAAATTTAACATTTTTAGGTAAAATATTTTTTAATTCATTAATAATTAAAGGAAAATGAGTACAACCTAATATTATAGTGTCTGGAAAATTTTTTAAATTATACCAAGGTTGAAAAATATTTTTTATTTCTTTTAAAGATATATTTAATCCTTGTATTTTTTTTTCAACTAAAAAAACTAATTTTTGAGATGATAAAATTTCTATAATATAATTTTGACGAAAATATTTAATTTTATTTTGTATAGAATAATTTTCTAATGTTGTTTTTGTTGCTATAATACCAATTATGCCATTATTTGTTATATTAATAGAATCTTTTATAATTGGACTAACCCCTATTATTGGAAAAGAAAAATAATTTTTTATTATAGGAAGACTAGAAACACTAGCAGTATTACATGCTATTATTGCTAATGAGATATAATAATGATACGAAATTTTTTTTAATATTTTTAAACAACGCTTATAAATATAATTTTTTGATTTTATTCCATAAGGAAAAAATTTATTATCTAATAAATATATGAAATGTATTTCAGGAAATATTTTTTTAATTTTGTTATATATTGATATTCCACCTACTCCTGAATCAAAAATAAAAATTGTCATTTTAGATTGTAATAATTTTTTATTCATAATAAAATTTTCTTTTTTTATAAATTTTAATTTTAGCAAAAATAATAATTAATTATTAAATTGTATTTAAATAATTACATATTTATTTTATTATGAGTAATATATAAAATATAAAAAAAATCAATTAATTATTATTAATTAATACTTAACCTTTATTATAACAAATATAATTATATAAATTAAGATAATGAAAAATCCAATTTATTTAGATTATGCTTCTACTACACCAGTAGATAAAAGAGTTTTAAAAAAAATGATAAAATATTTAACTATAGATGGAATCTTTGGTAATCCTTCTTCTAATTTACATATATTTGGATGGAATGCAGAAAAAGAAGTTGACATTGCTAGAAAAAATATAGCTAAATGTATAGGATGTAATGATAATGAAATTATATTTACATCTACAGCAAGTGAATCTATTAATATAGCAATAAAATCTATAATTAATTGTTTTAAAAAAAATAAAAAACATATCATTACTACAACAATAGAACATAAATCTGTAATAGAAACATGTCTTTACTTAGAAAAACTTGGATTTTATGTGACATATTTAAAACCATCTAAAAATGGTTTAATAAACTTAAATAAACTACAAGAAACAATTAATGCAAAAACAATTTTAGTTTCTATTATGCATGTAAATAATGAAATAGGAGTAATACAAAACATATCAAAAATAGGAAAAATATGTCATAATAAAAATATAATTTATCATGTTGATGCAACACAAAGTATAGGAAAATATCCATTTAATTTAAAAAATATGAATATTGATTTAATGTCATTTTCTGCACATAAATTTTATGGACCCAAAGGAGTAGGAGTTTTATATATTAATAAAAAAAAACCTAATATTTTGTTAGATACCTTTATACATGGTGGTGGACAAGAACAAAACATAAGATCAGGTACTTTAGCAGTTCATCAGATAATTGGTATGTCAGAAGCATTACTTATTTCTATTAATGAAATGGAAAAAGATAGATTAAAAATTCAAAATTTAAAAAATTACTTATGGAATAATATAAAAAATATAAAAGGAATTTTTTATAATGGAGATTATTTACATAGTTCACCTTATATAATCAATATAGGTATAAAAGATATATTTAATAAATTACTTATCATAGAAATGAAAAATATTGCTGTTTCTCTTTCATCTGCATGTACATCTTATTATTCTCAATCTTCATATGTGTTAAAATCAATAGGATTAACAAATAAGTTAATTAAAAATTCCATACGTATTTCTTTAGGCAGATTTACTACTAAAAAAGAAATTGATTATACTATTTATAAACTACATAAAACAATAAATAAAATTTTACATAATAAAAATAATTTTTTTATTAATTAATATTTTATTCTTTAATTAAATAAAAATTATTGATATTTACAGAAATGTAATTATTTAATAATATAGTTATTATATTATATGAACAGAAATAGTATTAGTTGTTCCACTAGGTACTAAAGCTCCAGAAACCATAACAATGACATCTCCTATAACAGCATATTTACTAGATAAAGCAACTTTTTTACCTATATGATAAAAATCATCTGTAGACAATATTTTTTTTACTAATTTAGGTATTATACCTTTACTTAATATTAATTGTTTAGAAGTTTGAATATTAGTAGTTAAAGCTAAAATTATAGCTTTAGGAAAATATTTCCTTACTGATTTTGCAGATTTTCCTAATTCTGTAGCTACAATAATTAAAGGTGATTTTAATTTTTCTGATATTTCTACAGCACTACGACATATTGCATCAGTAATACTCATATCTACAGATTTTTCATAAAAATTTATTCTATTATTCATAGTTATGTCTGTTCTTTCACAAATATTAGACATAATGGCAACAGATTCTAAAGGATATTTTCCTTTAGCACTTTCTCCTGATAACATAACAGCATCAGTACCATCTAAAATAGCATTAGCTACATCTCCAGCTTCTGCTCTTGTTGGACGAGGATTTTTAATCATAGAATCTAACATTTGAGTTGCAGTTATTACCACTTTACCAAAAAAATTACATTTTTTAATCATCATTTTTTGAGCAAAAATTACATCTTCTACAGGTATTTCTACTCCTAAATCTCCTCTAGCAACCATGATACCATCAGAAACATTTAAAATATCATCAAAATTATTTAAACCTTCTTGATTTTCAATTTTAGCTATAATTTGAATATTTTCACATTTATTTTTTTTTAAAAAATTTCTGATTTCTAATATATCTTCTTTTTTTCTGATAAATGAAGCAGCAATATAATCTATTTTATTTTTACATGCAAATATTAAGTCATCTTTATCTTTTTCTGATAAAGATGGTAGTTTAGTAGATATTCCTGGCAAATTAATTCCTTTATTTTCTGATAATTTACCATTATTTAATACTTCACAAATAATATTATTATTATCTATTTCTAATACTTTCATTTCTATAAGACCATCATCAACAAGTATTTTATTTCCTATATTAAGATCAAATATTAAATTAGGATATGTTATAGCAACGCAATGATTATCACCAATAACAGATTGATCCGTAGTTAAAATAAATTTTTGTCCGGATTTTAAATATACATCTATACCTTTTTTAAGTTTTATAGTACGTATTTCAGGACCTTTAGTATCTAATAATATCGCTGCAGTTTGCCCTGTTATATTAATAATTTTTCTTAAATTTATAATACGTTTTTCATGATCTTTATGATTACCATGAGAAAAATTTAATCTCATAACATTCATACCTAAATTTAATAATTTAGATAATATGTTTTTAGATTCAGAACTAGGTCCAATAGTACATATTATTTTTGTTTTTTTCATATATTTTACATATTTCCTATTTTTAAAATAAAAAATTTATTTGAAATTTTAAAAAATTATAAATATTTATAATAATATATTATTAATATAATTAAATAAAAAAATTATTTATTTAATTGTATTATTTTTTTTTTTATAGTATTTATAATAATTTCTATTCCTTGTAATCTAGATAAAGATAGATATTTATCTAAAGATAATTTTTTAAAATATGATTGAATATTAGATTGAATAATTTTATTAGAATTTTTATTTTTATAAAATATAAAAATAATTGCTAATAAACCTTGTACGATAGAAGAATCACTATATCCTTTAAATAATACGTGATTATTCGAATCAATTTTTAAAGTAATCCAAACTTGACTTTGACATCCATGAATTAAATTTTTTAAAGAATGGTATTTTTGAGATAAAATAGGAATTATTTTTCCTAATTCAATTATATATAAATATCGTTCTTCCCAATTATTACAACGTTTAAAATTAGATTCTAATATATGTTTATTAGGTAATATGTTTACTAACATAATCATTTATTTAATAAATTATTTATATAGATTAATTTACTAACAAAAACATCTATTTCTTCAAAATTATTATATATAGAAAAAGATATTCTACACATAGATTTAACATTATAATATTTCATTAAAGGAATAGCACAATGATGTCCAGTACGTATTGCAATACCATATTCATCAAGAAAACATCCTATATCATAAGGATGACAATTTTTTAAATTAAAGGAAATAATACCTACTCGATTGTTTAGAGAACTGTTACCAAAAATTTTAATATTTGGTATATTAGACATTTTTTTTAAAGCATATAACATTAAATTTTGATTATGATTTATAATATCTTTTATATTAAATGATGTAAACCATGATAAAGCTGCACCCAATCCTATAATACCAGCAATATTAGGTGAACCTGCTTCAAATTTCCATGGTATTTTTTCCCAAATAGGAAAATTATTACAATCAATATTACTTATCATACCTCCACCACCTTCCCAAGGTGGTATTAATTCTAGTATGCTTTTTTTACCATAAAGAATACCTATTCCTGTAGGTCCAAAAATTTTATGTCCTGAAAAAACAAAAAAGTCACATCCAATATTTCGAACATTAACTATTTTATTTGTAACTGCTTGTGCTCCATCTATTACTGTTAAAATATTTTTACTTTGAGCTAATTTTACTATTTTTTTTATAGGATTAATTATACCTAATACATTAGATATATAAGTAATAGATATTAATTTAGTTTTGTTATCTATTAAATTATAAATTCTTTTATAATTTAATTCTCCGTATTTAGTTAATGGTATAACATGTATATGAAATCCTATTTTTTTTGATATAATTTGCCATGGAATAATATTAGAATGATGTTCCATTACTGAGATAATAATATTATCTCCTGAAAAAATATTATTTATACCCCAAGTATTTGCAATTAAATTAATTCCTTCTGTAGTGCTTTTAGTGAAAATTATTTCTTCAGTTCTTTGTGCATTAATAAAAACAGCTACTTGATGACGTATCTTTTCCATAATATTAGTTGCTTTTGTACTTAATGTATGTGTACCTCTATGTACTGATGAATAATATTTTGTATAAAATTGATTTAATGAAGAAATAACTGATATTGGTTTATGTACAGTAGCAGCATTATCAAAATAAATAAAGTTATGTTTATTAACTTTATGTGATAAAATAGGAAATTGTTTCCTAATTTTTATTAAATTGAAATTCATTAAAAATATTCTCTGTAAAGAAATAATTTGATATATATTTATATATTTCTTTTTTAAAATTATCATCACAAATATCTTGAATTAAATCAACTAAAAATGCTAAAAGCAGCATATTATGAGATTTTTTTAAATTAATACCACGTGTTCTTAAAAAGAATAATTGATTATTATCTATTTTACCAGAAAAAACACCATGCTTACATTTTACATCATCATTAAAAATATCTAATTCTGGCTTGATATTTATCTCTGAAAATTTATTGAGTAATAATCCACTATAATTCATTTGTCCATCTGTTTTTATAGCTAGCGGATTAATTTTTAATAATCCTTTAAAATTTACAATAGAATTATCAGCAACTATTGCTTTATGAAGTTGATTACTATAACAATATTTTTTATTATGTTCTAAATAACTATTTATATAAGAAATATTATTTCCTTTTGATAAAGATAAACTTTTATAATTTAATGTGGAATTATTTCCATTAAATTGAAAATTATTATTTTGATGTATAATTTTATTAGACATTAAAAAATCATATTTTGTAATATAACTATTATTATTTAAATAATATTCATTATTAGCACAATAATAATTTTTTTTATCACCAGTGATTAGTTTATAATGTATTAAATTTACATTATTACCTAAAATTAAAGTTGTATAAATATTATTAAAATAAGATTGATTAATATTAATATAATGTTCAAATATTGTAATAGATTGTATTTGTTGAATATCTATATAATTTCTATAATTTGACATATAAAAAAAATCTTCACTATTCTTTCCTATATTAATATATATTAAATAAAGAGGTTTTATATCACTAATATTATTTAAATTTATATTAATAAAAATAATTTCTTTAGATAAAGCTTCTGATAAATGGGTAAACATATTATGTTTAATAGAAATATTTTTATAATATAAATTATTTACTTGATTGATAGTTATTTTATAATAAATATTATTTATATCACTTATATTTTTATTTAATTTACCATTTATAAAATATAAAAAAACAGCATCTATTTGAAAAATAACGTTTACTAAATCTTTTTTTAAAAATTCTTTTGTTAAAGGAATTTTTAATAGTTTATCATTTATAATATTTAAATATATATTTTTTTTTACATATGTTGGATCATGTAATAAATTTTTTAATTTTAACCAATGATATTCTGAATTTTTTGAAAAATATTTTTTTTTATGTAATTGATATATATTATTTAATTGTTTTAATATATTATTACTACTCATTAAGCCAACCATAACCTTGATCCTCTAATTGTTTAACTAGCATAAAATCACTAGATTTCACAATTTTATTATTATAAAGTATATGTACATAATCTGGTTTAACATAATCTAAAATACGACGATAATGAGTAATAATAATAAATGATCTATCTTTAGATCTCATAATATTTATTATTTTTGAAACTTTTTTTAATGCATCAATATCTAAACCTGAATCGATTTCATCTAAAATACATAATTTTGGTTTTAAAATCAACATGTGTAATATATCGTTAATTTTTTTTTCACCTCCAGAAAAACCTACATTTACAAAACGTTTAAGAAAACTTTTTTTTATATTTAACATTTTTATTTTTTCATAAATTAAATCTTGAAAATCAAATCTATCTAATAAAGATAATCCATTATATTTTCTTATTTCATTTAATGATGTATATAAAAATAAATTATTGGTAACTCCTGGTATTTCAGTAGGATATTGAAAAGATGCAAAAATACCTTCTCTTGCTCTTATTTCAGGATTCATATCTAATAAATTTTTTTTTTTAAAAAATATTTCTCCTTTAGAAATTATATATTCTTTTTTTCCTACTAAAATATATGATAAAGTACTTTTACCTGACCCATTAGGACCCATTATAGCATGAATTTCTCCAGAATTAATTTTTAAGTTAAATCTATCTAATATTACTTTATTATTTATGTGTACATGTAGATTTTTTATTTTTAGCATAGTTTATGTAAATAATATTTAATTAAAAAATATTAACCAATACTTTTTTCTAAATTAATTGATAATAATTTCTGTGCTTCTATAGCAAATTCTAAAGGAAATTTAATAAAAATATCTTTACAAAATCCATTAATAATCATAGAAATAGCATTATCCATATTAATACCTCTTTGTAAACAAAAAAATATTTGATCCTCTCCAACTTTAGAAGTTGTAGCTTCATGTTCCACTTGTGATGTATTATTAGCAATTTTAATATTAGGATATGTATGAGTACTACATTTTGAACCTATTAAAATAGAATCACATTGAGTAAAATTACGTGAATAATTTGATTTTTGATTAATTTTTACTAAACTTCTATAAGTATTTTTACTATTTTCTGTAGAAATACTTTTAGATATAATTGTTGATTTAGTTTTTTTACCAATATGAATCATTTTTGTTCCAGTATCAGCTTGTTGATAACCATTTGTTAAAGAAATAGAAAAAAATTCACCAATAGAATAATCTCCTTTTAAAATAACACTAGGATATTTCCATGTAATTGCCGATCCTGTCTCTGATTGTGTCCATGACATTTTACTATGATTTCCTTTACATATTGCTCTTTTAGTAACAAAATTTAAAATTCCTCCTGAATATTTATTTCCTGCAAACCAATTTTGTACAGTAGAATATTTTACTTTAGCATTTTTTAATAATATTACTTCTACAACAGCAGCATGTAATTGATAATTTTGTCTTATAGGTGCAGAACATCCTTCTATATAATTTACACTACTATTTTCATCTGCAATTAAAATAGTACGTTCAAACTGTCCAATATTTTTTTCATTAATACGAAAATAAGTTGATAATTCTATAGGACAATCTACATTTTTAGGTATATATATAAATGTTCCATCAGAAGCTACAGCAGCGTTTAATGATGCAAAAAAATTATCGTTAGCAGAAACAACTGAACCTAAATATTCTTTAACTAAATCAGGATAGTTTTGAATAGCATCATTTAAAGAACAAAAAATTATTCCTTTTTTTAATAATTTATCTTTATGAGTTGTAATAACAGACACTGAATCAAAGATTCCATCTACAGCTATATTTTTATTATTAATAGGAATTTTTAATTTATTAAAAGTATCTGATACAGCATTTGTAAAATATTTATTTTTATTATAATTAAAATTAATATTTAATTTATTATCCTTAATAGATAAAGGTGCAGAATAATAAATATAATTTTGATAATTTAATTTATCAAAATTTCCATTCAACCAATGAGGTTCTTTATTATTTATCCAATAATTATATCCTTCTAATCTAAAATCTAACATCCATTTAGGTTCATTACGTATTTTAGATATTTTTTTAATTATATTTTTATTAATTCCTGGTATTAATTGTTTATTTTTTAAATTTGTAGAAAAACCTTCTTTATAAAGAGATTTTTTTTTATTGAAAAATTTAATTTTATCTTTTATATCATTATTTTGCATAATAAATTTCTTTAATGTTTAATATTAAAACTTTCTCCACAACCGCAAGATTTAATAATTTTAGAATTATAATATTTAAAATATTCTTTAAAATTTTCTTGAATAAAATCTATTATTGTTCCATCTATAAAAATAATATCTTTTCTTTTGATATATATATAAATATTATTATTTTGAAAAATTAAATCATCTTTAAAAGATTTTGTTATTAATTCAATTTTATATTTAAAACCAAAACAACCTGTTTTTATTAAAATTAATCTAATACCATTAATTATAGAATCTTTTTTTATTATTTTATTAACTTGTAATAATGAATTATTAGTTAAAAAAATTCCTTTCCAAGATTCTTTACAAGAGAAATGTATTAATTTTTTTTTAAACATAATTACCATCCAAAAAAGTAATGAATTATACCAATTAATATATATTATTAATCATGTAATTTATTTAAAAATATTTAATTATTATCTTTATATAAAATATAAAAAATTAATTATTAAAAAAATTTTAAATTATTATTTGTTTAAAACAATTTGTTATATAATTAATAAATTATTTTATTATAAATTCTTAAAATAATTATAAATATCTTGTAAAAATTTTTGTCATAATAAAAATATAAAATATATTAATAATAATAACTATTATTTAATTACTAATAAATAATTCGTAATAATTAAGTTAAAGTTAAATCATATACTTATATTAATAATAATTATATATTAATTATTTTTTTTTTAAAATATTTTTTAAATATAATTTTTTATAAAATAAATGAATTATTTTTAGATTTGAATAAATATTCTATTTAATTATTATCTAAAAAAAATTATTTAAGATTATTTGTTGTTATATTAAATTATGGTGATTATATTAAATATAATTTTATTAAAAGAAATTTTTTACTATTTATAATAATGATTATATTATTTGTTAATATTTTAAACTTTTAAAAAATTATATTTTTGTTTTATTCAATGAAAATTCTTGTGTACGAAAACCTAATGAAAATAATATCATTATATATAATATAAAAACAAAAAAACAAATAATACATAAAAATATTATACGAAGTTGTAAACTAGATAAAATTAACCATTTCTCAGAAATTACCATAGAAAAAAAAGATAATATCATACTTAAAATAACAGTAACAATTGTTATTCGTATAATAAAATTATACCATCCAGATTCTGGAATATAAATTTTACTTCGTATTAATTTACGTAATAATAAAATAAAATTTAAAAATGCAGCTAAACATATTGATATAGCAAAACCAAGGTGATGTAAAAAATAGATAAATATAGGACTAATTAATTGAGTAATAACTAAAACAAATATTGCTATTGATACAGGTGTTCTAACGTTTTGTCTAGCATAATATCCTAAAGCTAAGACTTTAGATGTTATTATAAATAATAAACCTATAGCATAAATAATAAGATTTTTTTGTGTCATTAAAACATCAAAATAAGTAAATGCTCCATACTGAAATAAAGAAATTAATAATATTTTAGAAAAAAAACCTAAAATTAAAGAACTTGGAACTATTAAAAGAAAACATAAACGTAAACCTAAATCTATTAATTGATTATATTCTTTTTCATTATTTGTAGTAAATGCATCTGTTAATGCTGGTAATAATACTATACTTAATGCAACAGCAAACATACCAATAGGTAATTCCATTAAACGATCAGCGTAATAAATCCACGTAACTGAACCTGTAATTAAAAAAGAGGCAAAAACAGAATTAATTAATAAAGATATTTGAGTTGCAGATACACCAATAATAGCTATTCCCATTTTTTGAAAAACTTTTATTACTCCATGAATATTATTATAAATAACAAATTTACAACGTGGTTGTACTAACATATTTATTTTTTTTAAATAAATTAACTGATACATTAATTGTATACAACCACCAATTATAACAGACCATGCTAATATTAATACTGGAGGATCAAAACATAATGGCAAAAACATTATAAAAAATATCATACATAAATTTAGTATTATAGGAGTAAATGCTGGTACTAAAAAATTTTTCCAGATATTTAAAATAGCACTTGCTATAGAAGATAAAGAAATTAAAAAGATATAAGGAAAAGTTATTTTTAACATTTTAGAGGTTAATCTTAACTTATAACTAGTAGTAACAAAACCAGGAGCTATTATAGAAATAATAAAAGAAGAAAATATTATTCCTAATAAAACAACAATTGATAATAATATTGTTAATATTCCTAATACAGCAGAAATAAACTCTTTAGTTTCAAAAATACTTTTTTTATTTTTATACTCTGCTAAAACTGGAGTAAAAGCTTGAGAAAATGCTCCTTCAGCAAAAATACGGCGTAATAAATTTGGTAATTTAAACGCCATAAAAAAAGAATCACTATAAACACCAGCTCCAAAAATTTTTGCTATAAAACTGTCTCGAATAAATCCTAACAGTCTAGATAATAATGTTATAATACTAACCATTGTTAATGATTTTAACAAATTCATATGTTTCCTTAAACAAAAACAATTTTTTTATATACATAAATTATTTTAATAAAAATTATAATGTAAATAAGAATTTTATATATTTATTCTAATATTCTTATAAAAAATTAATTTAAAACAAATATTAGTTTATATGTTTATAGTATGTAAATTTAATATTTAATTTTTACAAAAGTAATATCTTTATGTTAGGTTATATAATCTGATAAATAATAAATATATTTATATATTAATAAGGAATTATTATATGAATTTAAAAGAAATATCAAGAGCAAAATTACCGACTATATGGGGAGAATTTATCATAATAGGTTTTGAAGAAATATCTACTGGGAAAAATCATATTGCTTTAATTTACGGTATTAATAAGATTGATAAAACGAATATTGTTTTAACAAGAATCCATTCTGAATGTTTAACTGGAGATACTTTATTTAGTTTACGTTGCGATTGTGGTTTTCAATTAAAATCATCTTTAATACAAATTTCTAAAGAAAACTGTGGAATATTAATTTATCATAGACAAGAAGGTAGAAACATAGGTTTATTAAATAAAATTAAAGCTTATAATTATCAGGACAATGGATTAGACACTGTAGAAGCAAATCATAAATTAGGTTTTGCTGCAGATGAAAGAAATTATAACTCATGTGCAAATATATTAAAAATATTAGGTATTTTAAAAATAAAACTATTAACAAATAACCCTAATAAAATTAATATTTTAAAAAAAAATGGTATTAATGTGGTTAGTCGTATTCCATTAATTGTAGGATACAATTCAAAAAATAATCAATATTTAAAAACTAAATCTAGTAAAATGGGTCATATTTTAGAATAATTATATTTTAAATTTATTATTTAATATTAATAATTTGTTTAAAATAATGTAATAAATTATTTAAAATAATAATTTTGCTTTTATAATTTTGATATTTATCTAATAAAATTTTTATTTTGTTAATATAGCGAAAAATATATTTTTTATTAAAAAGATTTTTTTTATATAAATCCCATTTAATTTTTTCTAAATGATTTAAAGTTTCAGGAAAATTTCTAGCTCTATATCTAAATAATAATTGATTAGCTCTAGGATCATCAAAAATAAATTTATTTAATTTATTTATTGGTGTTTGATGAATTTTTTTAAATTTTTGTAAATCTAAATATCCAAAAAAATTTTTATATAATTGTGTATCTACATTTTTAATGTCAAAAAAAATATTTTTATTATAAAATTCAATTAAATAAGAAAAAATAATGTTTTTAATTTTCAAAAAATTTTTTTTAAATATTAAAAAATTTCTTTGATAATAAGTTAAATTAAAATTTAAACGTTCAATATCATTTAATTTTAGTATATTTATTGGTAATAACAAAGGTGAATTATTTATATTTATAAATTTTATATAAACTAAAAAATTAGTACTTGAAATATTATTTTTTAAATCTGAATAAATAAATTCATTAATATTATGAATTAAATCAAAGGCAATTAATATATTTTTATTTTTAAAAGACCAAAATAATGGAGCAATACATCCTATATTATTATTTGAATTTTTATACATATGACTAATATAAATTAAAGGTTTTAATTTAGATAGATTAATTATTTTTAATATTTCTTTTTTTTCTCTATGTTTAAAAAAATAATTATAAAGTAATAATTGTTTTTTTTTAATTAATTTAGCAATTTCTATTGTTCTATAAACATCAGATAAAGCATCATGTGATCTATAATATAATTTAATATTATTAATATTAGCAATTTTTTCAAGATTAAAAACTGGAATATTATTTATTTTAGGCCAATTAATACCTTCTGGTCTTAAAATATAACAAGCTTTTACTAAATTTAATATATCCCATCTACTATTATTATTATTCCAATAACAATTATATGGATCATAAAAATTTCTATAAAATAAATTACGACTAAATTCATCATCAAATATAATATTATTATATCCTACAATACATGTGTAATTTTTAGAAAATATTTTATTAATTTTTGTTGCTAAATCACATTCAAATATTCCTTTAGTATTAACAATTTGTGGATTTATATTATTAATAATAACAGATATAGGATCTGGAATATAATCCATTGGTAATTTACAATATAATACAATAGGATCTTCTATAGGTTCTAAATTTATATTAGTACGTATGCAAGCAAATTGTGCTATTTTATCTATAGATGGATTTAAACCAAAAGTTTCATAATCATAAAATAAAAAATTAAATTGATGTTGTATAATTTTAGTATTTATTAACATAATAAATAATATTATTATAATTCTAATATTAAAACAATAATATATATATAAAATATTTAAATTAATATATTATTTAATATATTGATTGGTGAGATGGCCGAGTGGTTTAAGGCGCACGCCTGGAAAGTGTGTATATGAAAACATATCAGGGGTTCGAATCCCCTTCTCACCTATTATATAAATTATTAAAATATTTATAAATAATTTTATAATTGTTTATTTATAATGATTATTATATAATTTTAAAATGTTTGATATAGATATTACTAAAATTATTAACCAATATGGTTATCTAATAATACTTATAGGATCTCTTATAGAAGGAGAAACATTTATTATTATTGGAGGTATTGCTATACATAAAGGATTATTAATTTATCATTGGGTTATAATAATTTCTACTTTAGGTGCTATTATAGGAGATCAATTTTTATTTTATATTGGAAAAAAATATAGTAATAAATTATTATTTTTTTTAAAAAAAAATGATTTAAAAGTACATAAATATCAAAATTTAATTACAAATTATCCATATATATTCATTATTATGGTTAGGTTTATGTATGGTTTTAGATTAATTGGACCAATAATTATCGGTATAACAAATATAACAACATTTAAATTTTTAATATTTAATATAATTGGTTCCATAATATGGTCTTTAATTTTTGTAAGTTTAGGTTTTGTATTTGGAGATATTATTACTTCTTGGATTGGAGATATTAATAAAATCACAATATATGTATTATATATTTTAGTTTTTATATTTATATTAAAAATAATATATAAAATTATAAAAAAATAATTATTAATTTTTAAAAAAATTAATTAATATATTTATATTACAAACATAGATTTTTTTACAATTTGTATTATAAATTCAGGATATACTCCTAATAATATTGTTATTACTGTTAATAACAATATTAAATATTTACTAATAAATATTTTTTTTGTATGTAAATTATTGAATAAACTTAATGTGTATAATTTATTATATGGACGTAAATACAAATTAATAATAACACGTAAATAATAATATAAACCAGCTATACTACTAAGTATAACTATAAATACAAGATACCATAATTTCATTTTAACAACTAAAGATATTAAATAAAACTTAGAAATAAAACCTAAAGTTATTGGTATTCCAGCTAAAGATAAAAACATAACGGTCATAATAAATGATAAAATAGGATCATACCAAAATAATCCTCTATAAAAATAAAGATGATCAAAATGTTTTTTATATTGCTGTTGTTTGTTTAAATTAGAAATTATACTAATAACAGTAAATATACCTATATTATTTAATATATAACTAATACTATATATCCCCATCGTTTCTAAAGATAATGATACATCATTTGGTAAAATTAAATTATATATTAATATTATTGACATATATCCTAAATGAGCTATAGAAGAATATCCTAATAAACGTTTGATATTTTTTTGCGTAAGAGCTAAAAAATTTCCAAATATAATAGAAGTTATTGATATTAATATTAATATATTAAATAATATTAATTTATTTGAAACTATATTAGTAAAATGACCTAATAATCTTACAAACGATGTAAAAATAGCAATTTTACTAAATGTAGATAAAAACATTGTAACTATAGTAGGAGAACCCTGATAAATATCTGGAGTCCATAAATGAAAAGGTACTAATGATAATTTAAATCCTATACTTACTATAATTAATACTAAACCAATAATACTTATATTATTTATTATTGAATGAAATAAATAATGTTGATTTATATATGTAAAATTTAAACTACCATAATCAATAAAAATTAATGACATACCTAATATAAAAAAAGAAGATGCTATACTAGAAATTATAGTATATTTAATACTAGCTTCTAATGAATTTTTTAATTTTAAATTATATGCAATTAATCCAAATACAGGTATAGATATTAATTCTATTCCTATTAACATAGAAATAAAATTATTTGTAATAGTTAAAACCATACCACCAATAGATGAAATAAGAATTAAAAGATAAAATTCATCTTGATGATAATCAAAATTTATCAACCAAGGATATGCTATTATACAAGTAATAATACTAATTATTAATAATATTATAGTATAAAAATAAGAATAATTATCTACTATAAATAATGTATTATTCATTAAATTGATATTATAATACATATTATGAATTATAGATATTAAAGTACAAAATAAACCACTAATTGCTATTATTAAATGAATAAAATTATTACGTTTAACAGAAATACTTATAAGAATAAGTATTATTGTTAAAATAATAATAATTAAAGGTAATAGTATTATTAAATTGTTCATAAAATATATTTTATTTTTCCTTTTTTAAGATAAAATATTTTAATTTAATATAGTTTTATTATAAATATTATTAATTACATTATACGAAATATTCAATATAGGTTGAGGATAAAATCCTAATATTAATAATATAACTAATAAAGATGTAATAATAAATATTTCTCTATAAACCATTTTTTTGAAAACAAAAGCTTTCTTTATCGGACCATAAAAAATTTTTTGCATCATGTTTAATGAATAAATACTTGCAAATATTAAACCAAAAGTAGCAATACTTGCATATATTGGATAAAATTGGAAATTTCCTATAAGAATTAAAAATTCTCCTATAAAATTTCCAGTACCTGGTATTCCTAAACTTGCTAAAGCAAAAAATAAAAAAAATCCTGGTAACCAATTTATATTACTCCAAAATCCACCCATTAAATTTATATTTCTAGTTTTTAACCGTTCATATATTTGTCCACAAATTATAAATTGTGCTGCAGCTGATATTCCATGTGATATCATTTGTATAATAACTCCTTGGTAAGCAATTTTATTATTGCTATAAATTCCAATAAGAACAAAACCCATATGAGATATTGAAGTGTAAGCTATTATTCTTTTTATATCATTTTGAATAAAAGCTAACCAAGATCCATAAAATATACCTATAATACCTAATATTATTGCAATAGGAGCAAATTTTAAAGAAGCTAAAGGAAATAATGGTAAAGAAAATCTTAATAAACCATATGCTGCTGTTTTTAATAGAATACCTGCTAGATCTACAGAACCTGCTGTTGGAGCTTGACTGTGAGCATCAGGTAACCATCCATGTAAAGGAATAACTGGTATTTTCACAGCAAAAGCAATAAAAAAACATAACATTAACAAAAATTCTAAACTAAATGATTTTGGAGTATATAGTAAGGAACTATATTCAAAAGTCCATACTCCTGTTATTTCTTGATTTAAAAAAACTAATGTTAAGATACCAATTAACATTAATAAACCACCAGCTTGTGTATAAATAAAAAATTTAGTAGCAGCTACTATTCGATTTTTACCTTTTACATTATTATGCCCCCATAATGATATTAAAAAATACATAGGAATTAACATAATTTCCCAGCATAAAAAAAATAAAAACATATCAATAGCAAGAAATACACCTATAACTCCACTTAGGATCCATAATAAATTTAAATGAAAAAAACCATGTAATTTTTTTGTTTCATTCCAAGAACATAAAACTGCCATTATACCTAATAATCCAGTTAAATTAATCATTATTATGGAAAGGCCATCTGTAGCTAAATGAAAATTTATGCCGAATCTTGGAATCCAAGGTAATATAAATTCTGATATCCATATAGGATATGATAAAAATAATTTATTATTTAAAGAATATGAATGAATAAATAATTCAATAATAGAAAGAAAAAAAACCATACTAATAGATAATAAAGAAATCCAACGAGGTAATTTATAATTTAACCGTTCACTTTGCCAACAAATCAATCCACCAATAAAAGGAATTAATATAAACCAAGGTAATAACATAATACTTCCTAAGTATTTAAATAAAATTTAATAAAAAATGTTAATTTAAAAATCTTAATATTATAATAAGTAATATTTATTACTTAATATTATAATTAATAATAATATTATTACACCTAAACACATAGATGATATGTACCAACGTAAATATCCATTTTCACCAATTAATAAACATTGTTCTGTTTTTTGAGCAAATTTAATAAATATATTAATAACCTGAGAAATAGGATCATTTTTTATTAAAAATAATATTTTAAAAAAATTGTTTACAAATAATTTTTTATATATTAAATCTATATAACAGCCATGTAAAAAAAATTTTTTTATAATATAAAAATTAATATTATTTATTTTAGTAAATTTTAATAAATAATTACGATTTTTCCAAAATAATATAAAAAATATAAAACCAGTAATCGATATTACTGCTGATATTATTTCTAATATAAAATATTTATTTGTATGTTTTATTATTACATCATGAAAATATGAATATATACCTACTGGTAATAAATTTATACCTATAAAACTAGATAAAATAATTAATATTATTAATGGAATATTATGATTAAAAGTATTATTTTTAATAGGTATTATATTTGTTTGACCAAAAAAAATGATATAAATCATACGAGTAATATATAATGATGTAATAAAAGTACCAATAAAACCTAATATGACTAAAATAAAATGATGATTAATTAATGCTTCATATAAAATTTGTCCTTTACTAAAACTACTAATACTAATAATAGGAAAAGAACATAAAGATAATCCTCCTAGTAAAAAACAATAATATATAAAAGGAATATATTTTTTCATATTTCCCATCTTAAATATATTTTGTTCATGATTAGTAGAAATAATAATAGAAGCAACAGACAAAAATAATAATGCTTTAAAAAAAGAATGTGCTATTAAATGAAATAAAGAAGCTTCCCACGAACGTATACCTAATGCTAAAAACATATAACCAATTTGACTCATAGTAGAATATGCTAAAATACGTTTTATATCTTTTTGTGCTAAAGCAGATAATCCTGAGATTAATAATGTTATTGTTCCAATAATACTTATAAACAATAAAATATTATTTGTTAATGAAAATAAAATATTATTTCGTATTATCAAATAAACACCTGCTGTTACCATAGTAGCAGCATGAATTAGTGCAGAAACAGGAGTAGGTCCAGCCATTGCATCTATTAACCAAGTATTTAATGGAAATTGTGCAGATTTACTGATTGCTCCTATTGTTAACATTAAAGTAATAATATTTAATAAAAATGATGAATAATAAAAATTAGATGAAGTAATTAAAAAAGATATTTCTTGAAAATTTATTGTTTTAAATAATTTAAATATTAAAAAAATACCTATTGATAAAAAAATATCACCTAAACGAGTAATTAAAAATGCTTTTATAGCAGAAAAACCATTTAAAGTATTTTTATAAAAAAAACCTATTAATAGATAAGAACAAACTCCTACACATTCCCATCCAAAAAACATTAGTATAAAATTATCTGCTAATATTAAAAGAATCATACTAGCCATAAATAAATTAGTATATGCAAAAAATCTTGAATAACCTTCATCATTTCTCATATACCATGAGGCAAATATATGTATAAGCAAACCTACACCAGTAGTAACTGATAACATTATTAATGAAAGCATATCTAAATATAAATTTAGATCAACATGAAAATTATCAATTTTTATAATTTGCCATAAAGATTCTTTATATATTAATAAATTATTTTTTAAAAAAAATAAATTAATTATAAATGTAATTATTGCAATAATACTTATAGAACCAATACCAATAATAGTAGATATTTTTTTATTTAAATTTGAAAATAAAGACAATATCAAAAAACTTATTAAAGGTATTAAAATAGTAAAATAAAGAAATTTCATCCATTCATCTCACTAATTGAATCAATATTAACAGTGTTTTGATAATGATATAATTTTAATAATAATACTAAACCTATACAACTTTCAATAGCTGCAATAGTAATAGATATTATATACATAATTTCTCCTTCTGTTTGTTTCCAAAAGTTTCCTGAAATTATACAAGATAATGCTGCAGCATTTAACATTATTTCTATACATATTAAAATATACAACATATTTTGTCTAATAATTACACCTGTTAATCCAATTATAAATATAATAATAGTTATTAATAATCCATAATATAAAGGAATCATATTTTTTTACTTTTAAATGTTTTAATTAATTTAATATATAAAAAAAATAAATATCTAATTTTTTTTATTGCCTATATGAAAAACTACAATTAGTCCTGCTAATAGCAATATTGATATTAATTCAATAATTATTTTATAATTTTGAAACATATCTTTACCAATATTATTAATGTCAATAATATTATTAAATATGTATTTATTATTACATGGTTCTTTAATAAGAAAAATTAAAAAAAATGATAAAGTTACTATTAATAAAATAGAACAAATTAATATTATTGGTTTTTCTAATAGTAATTTTTTTTCTTGCAAAGCAATTTTTTTATAATTTAATAACATTAATATAAATACAAATAGTACGACTATTGCTCCTGCATAAATGATAATTTCTAAAGCTCCTGCAAAATAATCACCTAGAGTAAAAAATATACCAGATATAGAAATTAATAATATTAAAAAATATAATAATGTATACATAGGATGTATACTTATTACTATACATAATGTGGAAATTATTGCTAATATTCCTAATATATAAAAAATTAATTCCATAGATAAAACCTTTTATTTATTTTATGGTAACAAACTTTTTACATCTACTTCAATATTATTTTTTTTATATTTTGAAGAATTTTTTTTTATTTTTACACCAGAAAAATTATAAAAATCATAATGTGGATATTTTCCTGTATTATTAATTAATAAATTTTCTTTTTCATATACCATGTCTTGTCTTTTAAATTCACATAATTCAAAATCTGGTGTTAATTGTATAGCATTAGTAGGACAAGCTTCTTCACAAAAACCACAAAATATACAGCGAGATAAATTGATACGAAAAAATTTAGGATATGATCTTCCATTTTTTTTTGTTGCTTTTTTTAAAGAAATACATCCTACTGGGCATACTACTGCACATAAATTACATGCTACACAACGCTCATTATTATCATTATCTAATGATAATATTATTCTCCCACGATATCTTGGAGGTAAATATACTTTTTCTTCTGGATACATTATAGTTTCTCTTTTTTTAAACATGTTTGTCCAGACTAAAAATATACTACGTATTTGACTAAATAATTCTATAAATAATTTTTTAAATTTCATTTTTATGTTTTTTATTAAATAAAATAACTTATATTACCATAATTAATGCAGTAAAAATAAGATTTATCAATGTTAATGGTAAACATATTAACCATCCAAAAGACATAATTTGATCATATCTAGGACGTGGTAAAGATGCTCTTATTAAAAAAAATAATAATATAAAAATTATTGTTTTTGAAAAAAACCATATAATAGGTGGTAAAATAGGTCCATACCAACCACCAAAAAATACTGTTGTTATTAAAGAAGAAATAATTATAATATTAATATATTCTCCTACAAAAAATAAACCAAATTTAATTCCTGAATATTCAATATGATATCCATCAGAAAGTTCTTGTTCTGTTTCTGGCTGGTCGAAAGGATGTCTATGACATAATGCTATAGCAGCAATAAAAAATGTGATAAATCCAAAAAATTGAGGTATAATATTCCAACAATAATATTGTTTGTATACAATATCATTTAAATTAAACGATCCTGTTTGACATATAACACCCATTAATGACAAACCTAAAAAAACTTCATAACTTAAAATTTGTGCGACTCCTCTAATTGAACCTAATAAAGCATATTTATTATTACTTGACCATCCTGCAAATAAAATGGAATAAACAGAAATGCTAGACATCATTAGAAAAAATAGAATACCAATAGTTAAATCAGATATTTTTAAAGTTGAAGTAATAGGTATTATTGCAAATATTGATAATAATGAATTAAAAGCAATAATAGGAGCAATATTAAAAAAAAAATTATCTGTAAAAGTTGGTATTATGTCTTCTTTAAAAATAATTTTTATCATGTCTGCTAATAATTGTAAAGATCCAAACCATCCAACTCTATTAGGACCGTAACGATTTTGAAATAATGCTAAAGTACGACGTTCTATAAAACTTAAATAAGCACCACTAATTATTAAAATTATTAATACGAATAAAGATTTTGAAATTATTAATAAATTATTTATATTAAAAAATACTGATAAATTCATTTTAATACCTTTAATTTTTCAATAGTTTTTCCTAAAAATACTAAAGGTATTCCTGGTATACCTAAAGGTAATCCAATTAATCCTTGATGTAAATTTTTTGAAATACGTAATGGTAAATGAATTTTATTATTTAAACAAAATATTTCTATTATACAATTATAAAAATTTTTTTTAATTCCTAAATTTATTGCATCTAATTTATTTATAATTATATATTGATGATAAAAATATTTTTTTATTAATTTTGATTTTTGAATTAAACTATCACTATAATATAAACTATAATAAGGAACAACAGTAAATTTTTCAAAATTTAACGATTTTTTAATGGTATAGGTATATTTAAACATATCTAATGATTTATTATTTTTATTTAAAATTTTTACTCCTGTAGGGCCATATTTAGATGAAATACCTATTTCTTTTTGAAATTTATTTAAAGATTGTAAAGAATTCCATCCTGAATGCCATAAAAATGGCAAATGAGAACATTTAATGTTAGAATCATAATTACCTTCCATAGAAAAGTTAAAAATAGTATCTTTATCTTCTAATTGCTTTTGTTCATGTATATTAATATTAGATAACATTGATGATCTTCCACTATAACGAATAGAAGATCTGGCAAATTTTCTGTCAAAAATTTTAAAATTAGCTTTTGGAGCTGCTTGACTGATTCCTTTAAGTATAGGTATTTTAAATTCACAATTTTTTATTATTTCATCTAAACTAATATTATTTAATATTTTGTTATTAATTTTAGATTTCAACTCAGATATCCATTTCCAACTAGCTTTAATTTGAATTTTTTTATTATAAAATATAGGATTATATGCTTGAAAAAATCTTTGTGCTCTAGATTCATTATTAATAACAGTACCACTACTTTCAAAAAAGCTAGCTGATGGTAATATGATATTTGCTTTTTTCATTGTATCTGTATATTGATGATCTATAACAATAATATTAGGTATATTTGCAAATATATTATCTAATTTATTTTTTTCTTCTTGAAAATACAAATCATTTTCCATAATAATTAATGTATCTATTTTAGATAGATTTGTATCAAATATTTCTTCTAAAGATTTACCATTAATTATGCCAACACCCATACTATTAACTGTATTTAGTACAAAAAACAATCCTGCATCTTTGTTATAAATATTCAAAGATTTAACTATATTATATGCTGCTGAAATTAATTTTAATGAACCAGAATTAGTTCCTGAAATAATTAAGGGTTTTTTTGCTTTTAATAATATTTGTGCTATGTTTTTTATTTGTTGTAATATATTATTATCAGAAATAAAAATATCAGATGATTTATTTGTAATATAATCAGATAAAATAAAACCAAAATTAACTTGATTTTCAATTGAAGAATAATAATTCCAACTAGAGATATCATCTAAAGATGTATTATCTATATTTGTTATAAATAATGGATTTTTAAATGTATTATTTGCATTTAAAATTGCATTACTATTCCAAGATGGAATATCTTTATTAGATATATTAAATAAATTTTTTTTAATAGCCTGTCGTATTGATAATGCTAATCTAGGACTAGTTATACTAATATCTTCACCTAAAATTAAAATTGCATCATAATTTTCTATTTCAGTAAGAGTAGGACAATATATATTTTTACTTTGTAATATTTTTATGATTAAATCAATCTGTAATTTTTCTTGTTTTAAAATTCCAATAGAAAAATTCTCTTCTCCAACTAAATCTTTTAAAACAAAATTACTTTCTATACTTGCTCTAGGTGATCCAATACCAACAATTCTTTTTGATTTTTTTATTAAACTAATAATTTTTTCTATTGTTTTTGAATATTCTAAAATAATATTTTGATTATTAATTTTCTGAGTAACTTGTAATGGTCTATTATTAGAATTTACATAACCAGAACCAAAACGTCCACGATCACAGATAAAATAGTGATTTATTTCTTCATGAAATCTATTTTCTACACTAGATAAATATCCATAACGTTCTCCTACTGTAATATTACAACCTAAAGAACAATTTTGACAAATGCTAGGAGCATATTGCATATCCCATTTTCTAGAAAAATGTTCAGAATAAGTTTT
The DNA here is from genome assembly GCF_012563145.1 of Enterobacteriaceae endosymbiont of Plateumaris consimilis. Taxonomy (NCBI): domain Bacteria; kingdom Pseudomonadati; phylum Pseudomonadota; class Gammaproteobacteria; order Enterobacterales; family Enterobacteriaceae; species Enterobacteriaceae endosymbiont of Plateumaris consimilis. Next base: position 415,434 of record NZ_CP046230.1, read on the forward strand.
ATCTGTAAAGACTCCTGTAGGACATATTTCTACTAAATTACCTGAACATTCATTTTCTAATATTCCATCAGTTATTCTTCCAAAGTACAGATTATTATTAGCACCAAAAACATCAAAATCTTTTCCATCAGCATAATCTTTATAAAATCTTACACAACGATAACACTTAATACAACGATTCATTGTATGTGATATAAAAGGACCTAAATTTTGATTTTTATATTGTTTTTTTACAAAATTATATCTACGATAAACATGACCAGTCATTACTGTCATATCTTGTAAATGACAACTACCACCAGCATCACAAATAGGACAATCATGCGGATGATTAATCATTAATAATTCAATTATATTTTTACGAAAATTTTTTATTTCTATATCATTTATAGAAATATATAAATTTTCAGTAGGTGAAGACATACAAGACATTACAACATGTCCTTTTAATTTTTTACAATTATCATATTTTTTTACTGCACACAAACGACATGATCCTACACTGCCAAGAATAGGATGCCAGCAAAAATATGGTAAATCAAAACCTAAAGATAAACATATTTTTAATAAATTATCTTTTTTATTAACTTTATAAGATTGTCCATCTATATTAATAATTATAGTCATAATAAATATATTCCAGTAAGTTATTAAAATAAATATTTTATTATTTATTTAATATTTTTATATATAAATTTATGATAAAAAATTTATATATAATTTTATATTTACTGCGATATTCCTAATTCAAACTCATTTAAAAAATATTTTAGTGCACTATTTAATGGTTCTATAGCACCAATAGGAAGAGCACAAAAAGATTTTCCTTCTATTAATTGAGTACTAACTTCTTTTAATAATTTTATATCTTTAATATGACCTTTTTTCTTTTCTAATTTATCTAATATTTTTACAATCCATGGTAATCCTTCACGACATGGTGTACAAAATCCACAAGATTCTCTTGCAAAAAATATTTCTAAATTTTTCACTAAAGATATCATATTAATATTATTATCAATAGCCATAGATAATCCAGTACCTAATCTATTACCTATTTTTTGAAAACTAATAAAATCCATAGGTATATCTAAATGATTTTCAGTTAAAAATCCTGTTCCTGCACCACCAATTTGCCAAGCTTTTAATTTTAATCCATTTTTCATACCTCCAGCATATTTTTCTAATACTTCACGAGCACTAGTACCAAATGGTAATTCCCATACTCCAGGATTTTTAACATTTCCAGAAAAACCTAACATTTTTGTACCATTATCATATTTACTTTTAGAAATATTTTTATACCAATCAGAACCATTTATTAATATACTAGATATATTAAATAAAGTTTCAACATTATTAATACATGTAGGCCTACCCCATAATCCAATAGAAGAAGGAAAAGGAGGTTTAAATCTAGGATTAGCTCTTTTACCTTCTAATGAATTAATTAATGCTGTTTCTTCACCACAAATATATCTACCTGCTCCTATATGCATATATAGTTCAAAACTAAATGCTGTATTTAAGATATTTTTTCCTAAAAATCCTAATGTATAAGCTTCTTTGATTGCTACAGCTAAAATTTTAGCACATGTTATATATTCTCCTCTTAAAAAAATATATCCTTGATTAGCTTGTATTGCAAAAGCACTAATGATAATACCTTCTATTAATTGATGAGGAATATGTTCTATTAAAAAACGATCTTTATAAGTTCCAGGTTCCATTTCATCTGCATTACATAATAAATATCGAATTTCAGAATTATCTTTTTTATTAGGCATTAAGCTCCATTTTAATCCAGTAGAAAAACCTGCACCTCCCCTACCTTTTAACTCTGCATTTTTAATTAATTTAATAACTTCTTCTGGAATCATATTCTTTAATGTTTTATTTAAACCAATATAACCATTTTTTTGAATATATTCTTTTGAAAAAACTGGTTTATTATCATGTCTCATACGCCATGTTAACGGATGATTTTCTTCATTAAGATTTAATTTTTTCATTAATATATTTATCCAAAATTTGATTGATATCATTTTTTGATACTGAAGTATAAATTTGATTATTAATCATAATACTAGGACTTTTATCACATAAACCTAAACAACATATAGGTAATAAAGTAAATAAACCATTAACAGTTGTTTCACCAGGAATAATTTTTAATTTATGCTTTATGATTTTTAAAATTTTTTCATATCCTGTTATGTAACATACAACACTATCACAATATTTAATAATATATTTTCCTACTGGATATCTAAAAATTTGACTATAAAATGTTGCAATACTATCAATTTCAGCTGGTGAAATATTTAATAATTTAGCAACAATATAAATTATATCATCAGATATCCAACCATATTGTTTTTGTAAATATATTAATACTTCAATAGAAGCTGCATGACTATGTTCATAATGAGATTTTATTTTATTAATTATTTTTAGATCTTTTCTATTTAATATATATTTTTTTTTATTAATTATTTTATTCATAGTTTATATTAACGATCAACATCAGACATAACAAAATCAATACTGCCTAGATATGTAATTAAATCAGATATTAAACTACCTTTAATAACTGAAGGTATTTGTTGTAAATGAGCAAAACTTGGAGTTCTTATTCTTGTACGATAACTAGTAGCATTACCATCACTAATTAAATAATAGCTATTAATACCTTTGGTTGCTTCTATCATTTGAAATGATTCATTAGGAGGTATCACAGGTCCCCAAGAAACTTGTAAAAAATGAGTAATTAATGTCTCAATGTCTTTTAATGTTTTTTCTTTTCGTGGCGGAGTTGTTAAAGGATGATCTACTTTAAATGGTCCTGAAGGCATATTATTTAAACATTGTTGTAAAATATGTAAACTTTGCCATATTTCTTCCATTTTTAATATAACTCTAGAATAACAATCACTTATATTATTGCCTACTGGAATTTCAAAATCAAAATTTTCATAACCAGAATAAGGTCTCCACTTACGTACATCAAAATTTAAACCAGTAGCTCTTAATCCAGAACCTGTAATCCCCCATTGTATGGCTTCTTTTTGTGAATACGATGCTACATTTTTTGATCGAGATATTAAAATACTATTTTCTAAAGCTGTTTTTTTATAAATTTGTAATCTTTTAGGTAACCATTTTAATATTTTTTTTAATAATATATTCCATCCTTTTGGTAAATCATTTGCTAAACCACCTATTCTAAACCATGCAGGATGCATTCTAGCACCTGTAATAGCTTCAATTATATCATATATTTTTTGCCGATCAGTAAATGCAAGAAATACAGGAGTCATAGCACCAACATCTTGAATAAAAGTAGATAAATATAATAAATGACTATTAATACGAAATAATTCAGATAACATAATTCTGATAACTTTAATTCTATCTGAAACAATAATGTTTGCTAATTTTTCTACCGCAAGAATATAAGGCATTTCATTTATACAACCACCTAAATATTCAATGCGATCTGTATATGGAATATAAGTATGCCAAGTTTGTCTTTCAGCTATTTTTTCTGCACCTCTATGATGATATCCTATATCAGGTATACAATCTATAATTTCTTCTCCATTTAATTGTAAAATTATTCTAAAAGCTCCATGTACAGAAGGATGATTTGGACCTAAATTTAAAAACATATAATCATAATTTTTATTATTAACTTTTATTCCCCATTCTTCTGGATTAAATTTTGTATTTTCAATATCTATTTTATATTTATTTTTAGATAAAGTATAAAATTCATTTTCAGTTGCTCTCGCAGGAAAATCTTTACGTAAAGGATAACCACTATCCCAATTATACGGTAAAAGAATATGAGATAAATGAGGATGATTAATAAAATTAATCCCAAACATTTCCCATATTTCTCTTTCATACCAATTAGCATTAACAAAATATTCTGTTATACTATCAACAAATAAATCATTTTTTATTAATGGAACTTTAATTATTAAATCAATGTTTCTATTAATTGAAATGAAATGATAAAACAAAGAAAAATCCATTTTTAATATTAAATTAAATTTATTATGATGTAGTCTTTCATCTACACCGTGAATATCATATAACATATTATATGGATTATAAATTTTATACAAAAATTTTATAAAACATATTAAGTTTTTTTTTTTAATCCAAATGACTAATGGCATATTTATATTTTTATTATTTTGTATTAAAAAACTTTTTGGTCCGAAATAATTGTCTAATTGTTTAATTATTGAATCATTTAAACTATTAGCTAAAGATTTAGAACAAATTTTATTTATTGACATTTTTTTTTCTAAATTATTATTTGAATTATTCATAAATATTCCATCTATTATTTCAATAATAACAAAATTACTAATTTAACAAATAATAAATAAATTAATTAAATTTTTTCAGGAGAACGTAATTTTACATTTTTTTTAAGTTTTGTTTGTGATGTCATTTTAGGTTTATATATTCCTTGATCACCCATTATCCAAGATAATGGACGTCTTTCTTCATTAATAGATTTTTGTAATAATAATAAAGCTTGAATATATGCTTCCGGTCTAGGAGGACATCCTGGAATATAAACATCAACTGGTAAAAATTTATCTACTCCTTGAACTACAGAATATATATCATACATTCCACCAGAATTAGCACATGCTCCCATAGAAATTACCCATTTAGGCTCTAACATTTGATCATATAATCTTTGTATAATAGGCGCCATTTTAAGAAAACATGTTCCTGCTATAACCATAAAATCAGCTTGTCTAGGAGATGATCTTAAAACCTCTGATCCAAATCGAGATATATCATTAATAGATGTAAATGATGTAGTCATTTCAACATAGCAACAAGAAAGACCAAAATTATATGGCCATAAAGAATTTTTTCTGCCCCAATTAATAATTTTATGAGTAATTTTTTTTAAATTACCTAAAAATATATTTTGATTAATTTGATTTTCAATCGGATCATTATTAATATTTTTTTTTTCTTCTAATGGATATATTTTTTTATTATTAATATTTGTTTTAGTAAGAATATATTTCATAATATAATGTTTATTATACTTTTAATAAAAAATTAAAAATTATTTTTTAGATTTCCAATTCAAAGCATTTACTTTAAATAAATAAAATAAACTAATTAAAATTGTTATTATAAATAATAATCCTTCTATAAATCCTTCTAATTTAGTTTCTTTAATAGAAATAGACCATATATATAAATATAATGCTTCAACATCAAAAATCACAAAAAACATAGCTATTAAATAAAATTTAATAAAAATTTTTATTTGAGAATTACCAAAAGAACAAGTTCCAGATTCAAAAGGTATATTTTTATCTATGCCATAAGAACGACCTCCTAAAAAATGTGATACTAACATAACAGTGCAACTAATTATAATAGCAAATATTTGAAATGTAAAAAAAGATAAGTTATTAATATAATGATCTGTAAAAATCATAATTTATAATTTATAATTAAAGTTAATTTATTGATAATATATTAAGTAAACATAATATGTAAATAAATTAATATTTTTATAATAAATAATTATTAATATAAACAAATTTAAATTATATATTTAAATATAATAAATAATAAATTTATTAAATATAATTTTTTATTAAAAAAGTTTTAAAATAAGTAAAATTATTTGGAAAATTATAAGACAAATTTTCTTTTTTTATATAATTAGTCAACACAATTGGTAATTTTATTCTTATTTTTAAGATTTTATCTATATAATCTTGAAATTTTGCTGGATGTGCAGTACCCAAAAAAATTCCAAAATCTTCTTGACATTTTATTTTTGAAGACAAAGCATGATATGCAATTGCAGAATGTGGTTCTGTAATATATTTATATTTATTATATAATTTTATTATAGATTTCTCAGTAAGATTATCTGATATAGATTGAGATGATAATCTATTTAAATTCCAATTATTTATTTTAAATAATTCTAATATACGTGGCCAATTATTTGGATTATTTACATCCATAGCATTAGATAATGTTGTAATAGTTTTTTTAGGTTTCCAAATACCATTTTTAAGATATCTTAAAACTGTATCATTAGAATTAGTAGCAGCTATAAATTTTTTTATAGGTAAACCCATTGATTTGGCTATTAATCCAGCAGTTAAATTACCAAAATTACCACAAGGTATAGAAACAATAACATTGTTTCTATTATTTTTTTTAATTTTAGCAAAAGCTTCAAAATAATAACATATTTGAGCTATTAATCTGCTGATATTAATTGAATTTGCAGAATTAAGAATAACTTTATTTCTTAAATAAGTATCTTCAAAAGATTGTTTAACTAATTTTTGACAATCATCAAAATTTCCTTCAATAGCAATTGTTTTTATATTTTTACCTAAAGTACAAAACAATTTTTCTTGTAAAACAGAAATTTTATTTTTAGGATATAAAATTATAACTTCAATATTATTTATATTATAAAAAGCATGAGCAACTGCTGCTCCAGTATCACCAGATGTAGCTGTTAAAATAATAATTTTTTTTTGTTCAGTAAAATAATTTAATATTTGTGACATAAAACGAACACCAAAATCTTTAAAAGATAAAGTTGGTCCGTGAAATAATTCTAAACAAAAAATATTATTTTTAATATTAATTAATTTTAATGGAAAATTAAATGCTTTATGTATAATTTTTGTTAAATTTTTTAAAGAAATTTCATCTTTGATAAATAAAGATATTAAATAACTACTGCGATTAATAAAATCCATATCTAGTATTTGATTAATATTTTTTAAATTAATTTTAGGTATAAAACTTGGAAAAAATAACCCTTGATTTTTACCTAATCCTATTTTGAGTGCTTGTTTAAAATTTATTATTTCTTTATAATTATTTATATTATAAAAATTCATTTTGTCTCCATTATTTGTGTACCTTTTTTATTAACTATACAAATATATACAAAGCCTTTTTGATTTTGTAAATAATTTTTTTTTAACCACTTAACCATATTTTTTGCAATATTCAAATTATTAAATATACTAAATATAGTTGGTCCAGATCCAGCAATACCATAACTTAAAGCTCCTAATTTTTTAGAAATTTTACGAATTTTTTCAAAATGAGGTAATAGAGATTTTCTATATGGTTCAGCGATAAAATCTTTCATTAATTTTGCTGCAAGTAATTCTTGTTTAGTATGACTTGCATGTATAAATCCTGCTAAATATTGACTTTGTTTAATACAAATATTTTTTTTATAATAATTAGGAAGAATTTTTCTAGAATCATAAGTTGAAAGTTTTATTCCAGGATATATGATAACCCAAAACCAATTATCAAATACTGGTATATCTTGAATAATTAAATTATCTGTTATTAGTATTAATTTAATTCCACCCAAATAGCAAGGAGCAACATTATCATAATGTACATTACCAGATAATGATTGTTCTAATTCTCCCATTAAGATTAATAATTCATTATCATTTAAGGGATTATTGAGAAATAAGTTCATAGCTTTTAAAAAAGCTACTATAGAACAAGAGCTTGAACCTAAACCTGAAGCTACAGGTACATTTTTTTCTAAAATAATTTTTAATGGCACTATTTTACCTATTTTATTACAAAATTTTGACCAACAATGAAAAATAATATTTTTATAAAAATCTTTTGGTAAATCATTTAAAAAATATCCTTTATTTATTAATATAAATTTTTTAGATGATGTAATTGACACATAATCACCTAAAATTCCTCCATCTAATCTAGATAATGCTATACCTAATGAGTCAAATCCAACATTTATATTTCCAATAGAAGCAGGAGCATAGATTTTTATCATTACTTCAAATTCCTATTTTTATTAAATAATAATACGTAATAAATCAGCAAATACTCCTGAAGCAGTAACTTTATTTCCAGCTCCATAACCTCTTAATACTAAAGGTATTGGTTGATAATATTTACTATAAAAAGCTAAAGCATTTTCACCATTTTTAATTTCAAATAAAGGATTTTTTTTATCTATTTGTAAAATTTGTACTTTACAAGTACCATATTTATTTATACTACCTATAAAACGAAGCACTTTATTTTCTTTTTTAGCATTTTGTATTTTTTTTTCAAAATTTGCATCTAATTCTGGCAATAAAGACATAAACTCTTTGACTGAATTTAAATTATTAAATTTATTAGGAATAATAGATTCTATCTGAATATCATTTAATTCTAAATCATAACCAATTTCTCTAGCTAAAATAAGAAGTTTTCTAGCAACATCTATACCTGATAAATCAATTCGTGGATCAGGTTCTGTAAAACCCATTTCTTTTGCCATATATGTAGCTTTAGATAAAGATATACCTTCTTCTAATTTTCCAAAAATAAATGAAAGAGATCCAGATAATATTCCTGTAAAATTAATTAATTTATCACCTGTATTTATTAAATTTTGTAAATTAAAAATTACAGGTAAACCAGCACCTACATTAGTTTCATAAAAAAATTTACAGTTATTTTTTTTAGCTATTATACGTAAATCTTTATAATATTTTAAAGAAGATGTATTAGCTTTTTTATTAGTAGCTATTACATGAAAACCATTATTAAAAAAATTAATATATTGATGAGCTATTTTTTGTGAAGAAGTACAATCTATAATAACAGGATTAATAAATTTATATTCTTTAATATTAGAAATAAAATTTTCTATTGTATAATTATTATAATTATTTTTAATTTGTAAAAACCAATTTTTTAAATTAATACCATTAATATTTATTAAAGAAGATTTAGAATTGAAAATACCACAAATTTTAATATTAATAAATTTACTTTTTAATAATTTTTGTTGATTATTTATTTGTTCTAGTAATGTACTACCTATTCCTCCAATACCTATAACAAATACTTCTATCACTTTCTCTTTATAAAATAATAATTGATGTGCTAATTTCATAATAGCATCTACATAATTATTTTTTATTACTATAGAGATAGAATTTTGTAAAAAATTTTGTGAAATAGTTAAAATATTAGTTTTAGTAATTTTAAAAACATATAAAAATTTCATTATTATATTAATATAATTATTTATTTTATCACCTACTAAAGAAATAATAGATAGTTTTTCTATAAAATATAAAGGATTAATTAATTTGTTTTTAAATTCTAAAACAAAATTATTTTCTATTAATATTTTAAAATAATTTGCTTGTTTTTTAAAAATATAAAAATATATGCCATGTTTAGAAGATGAATGTATCATTAATAAAATTAATATTTTTGATTTAAAGATAATATCTAATATTTTTGGCATTATATGTTGTATTGTTTTAGTTTTTTTACTAGAAACATAAAACATCACTACATTTTTTTGTTCAGTAATACTTTTTATTAATGGAAAATGATTATTTTCACTTATAAGTGTTCCTGAAGATTGTGGATTCATTGTATTTTTTATTATACATTGTATCTTGTATTTAGATATAGGAGAAATCGTATTATAATGAATTACTTTAGCTCCTAAGTAAGATAATGTTGTTGCTTCTTTATAAGATATAAATGGTAATAATTTAGCACTTGTTATAAAATTAGGATCAGCCGTATAGATTCCATCTACATCAGTCCAAATTTCACAATATTTCACATTTAAACAAGATGCTAAAGCAGATGCTGAATAATCTGAACCATTACGACCTAATAAAACCAATTCATTATTTTTATTGGAAGCAGTAAAACCAGCCATTAAGATAATATCAATATCTAATAAATTAATATTTTTTATTCTTTGAGAAGAAATATTTATATTAATTTTAGATTCTAAATAATCGCCTTTAGCTAATAAATATTTTTTTGGATCTATGATATAAACATTATAATTTTTAGAAATTAATAATTCTTTCATAAAAATAACAGAAAATTTTTCTCCTTGTGCTAATATTTTAGCATAAATTATATCAGGACAAAAATTTAATAAACTAACACCATTCAATAAATTTTCTAATAATAAAAAAATAATATTTATTTTTTTTTTAATATTATTAATATTCAAATATTTTTCTTCATAAGAAAGTTCTTGAATTAAATTTGAAAAAAATTTTTTTATTTTTATAAAATCTATTTGAAAAGCTTCATTTTTTATAGCTTTTTTTATTATTAATATTAAATAATTTGTAATTTTTGAAGATGCAGATAATACTATAGCTAATTTTTCTTTTTTTGAATAATTAGAAATAATGTTTACTACCATTAAAAATTTTTTTGCATTTGATAATGATGTTCCACCAAATTTCAATACTCGCATTTTATTCTAACCTACCTTTAATAATTACTATTATTTATAATAATGCTAAATATTTTAAATATTGAAAAATATTTTTAAAATAATATTTATTATTAATAATTATTTATCCTTAAATAATAATAAATGCAATAAATATGAATAAATAATTTTAATTATTATATTATTTAATAATTATTTGGATTTTATATTGAATATTTAATTAAAATTATATTAGTTAAATTTAAAATTAATAATATAAAGTTTTATATAAAAGAATTTTTCAAGATGAAAAAATTTTTTTATTAAAGAACATAAAAAATATTTTTTATAAATAAAAACATATTTTATTATGAATTTTAATTAGTTATTGTTAATATTTAACAATATTTTTTTAATTAATATAATATTTTATATTTAAAATTAAAATAAATAAAAAATCATTTAACTAATATTATTATTTTTAATAAAATTTAATTTTCTTTTTTTTTATCTAAAAAGATATTTTTTATTTTTTCTTTTGTATCTAAAAAAAAACCTTTATGATTTTTATTCATATAAAATTTTTTTAATTCTTTAAATTTTAATTTAAGTTGTTGATTATTTAATTCAACAAAAATAACTGATTTACTATTAATAACGAATATCCATTCTAACTTATCTTTATTTTGAACAAAATTTTTATTATCAATTAATATTAATTTATTACCTTTACCTTTAGATAATTTTGGTAGAATATTAATTGGAAATAATAAAAATCTTCCTATAGAAGATACAACTAATATCATATCTTTTTTATCATTAATAATTAAAGGAGGTAAAACTTCTGCTTTTTCAGAAAGTATCATTAAAGATTTACCATTTCTATTACATGCAATTAAGTCACTAAAATTACATAAAAAACCATAACCAGAACTAGAAGATAATAAAATTTCTTTATTATTTTCTTCCATTAATATACTTTTTATTATAGAACCATGAGGTATTTTTAATTTACTTGATAATGGTTCACCTTGACTACGTAATGGTGGTAAAGAAATGGTATCTATACTATAACTACGTCCTTTTGAATCAATTAATACAATTGTCTGATTTTTTTTACCTTTAACAGAAATAAAAAATGAATCTCCAGATTTGTAATTTAAATTCATGGGATCAATAGCATGTCCTTTAGCAGATCTAATCCAACCCATTTTAGATAAAATTACAGTAATAGGTTCATTAGATATTGATAATTCATTTTCAGTTAATAATTTAGCTTCACTATACTTTTTTAATAATGAACGACGATTATTTGAATATTTACTTATAGTTAATAATATTTCTTTTTTTAACAAAGCATTCATTTTATTTTTTGATGACAATATATCACTAATATGTTTATGTTCTTTTTCTAATTGATATTGTTCATCAATTATTTTTTTTTTTTCTATTAATGTAATAGCACGTAATTTTAAATTTAATAAAGTTTCTATTTGTAATTTAGACATGTTAAATTTCTTTTGAATTATAGAATTAGGATTTAAATTTAAACGAATAATTTGTATTAATTCTTCTAAATTATTATGAGCTATTAATAAACCCTTTAAAATATGTATTTTTTTTATTAATTTATTTAAATAAAAATTTAAACGTTTTTTGACTATGTTTCTTCTAAATAAAATCCATTCTGATAAAATTTCTAATAAATTTTTTATAGAAGGTTTATTATTTAAACCTATCATATTTAAATTAATACGATAACTTTTTTCTAAATCAGTTATAAAAAATAAATGATGTACAATTTTTTCTAATTTTAAATAATTATAATTATTTTTAATAAATATAACAATTCTTATTGGATTTTCATAATCAGATTCATCTCTTATATCTTCAATCATTGGTAATTTTTTATTTCTTATTTGTGTAGTTATTTGCTCTATTATCCGTATAACTGAAACTTGATATGGTAATGATGTTATTATTATAGAATTGTTTTTTATACACCATAAAGATCTTAATCTAATAGATCCTTTGCCATTTTCATATATTTTACGCAGTTCTTTTTTAGAAGTAATAATTTCACTTTCAGTTGGAAAATCTGGACCCTGAATAATTTTTAGTATATCATCTAATGTACTTTCAGGATAATCAATTAATTTAATAATAGCTGTTGCTACTTCTTTAATATTGTGTGGTGGAATATCTGTAACCATTCCTACAGCAATTCCTATTGCACCATTTAAAATAATATTAGGTAAACAAGCAGGAAGTATTTTAGGTTCTAATAATGAACCATCAAAATTAGAAACATAATCAACAGTTCCTTTTTCAATTTCATTTAATAATAAATCAGAGTATTTTGATAAACGAGACTCTGTATATCTCATAGCAGCAAAAGATTTAGGATCATCAGGAGAACCCCAATTTCCTTGTCCTTCTATTAAAGGATATCTATAAGAAAAAGATTGCGCCATTAATACCATAGCTTCATAACATGCTACATCTCCATGTGGATGGTATTTCCCAATTACATCACCAATAGTTCTAGCAGATTTTTTAAATTTAGAAGAAGATTTTAATCCTAATTCAGACATAGCATATATAACTCTTCTTTGAACAGGTTTTAAACCATCACCAATATGTGGTAATGCTCTATCTGAAATAACATAAATTGAATAATTTAAATAAGCGTTTTCAGCGAATTTATATAATTCTATAGATCTTTCTTTTTTTTTTTGAATTTTTTTTACCATAAATTTTATTTATTCCTTTATATAAATATATTTATTTAAATAATGTTATTATTAAAACATATTTAAATTATTTTAATAGTTAAAATATTTTTTAAATAAGTATTTATGTATTTTAATATATATATGTTACGTTTGTAATAAATAACATTACTATAATATTTGAGGTTTATTTAATTATGCAAAATAATATTAGTAATAATTTTACTAAAGAAGAAAATTTAATTACTCCTAAAGAATTAAAAAAAAAATTACCTATTACAGAAAACATAAAAAAACAAATATTATTTTCACGTCAAGTTATATGTAATATAATTAATAAAAAAGATTCTAGAATATTAATTATTTGTGGTCCTTGTTCTATTCATAATATTAAAGAAACTTTAGAATATGCTAAATTATTAAAAAAAATTTCTTTAGAATTAAATAAAACTATATATATAGTTATGCGTGTTTATTTTGAAAAACCACGTACAATTATTGGATGGAAGGGACTAATTAATGATCCTTATATGAATAATTCTTATAATATTAATAAAGGATTATATATTGCACGTAAATTATTACTAAAATTAAACGAAATGGGAATTCCTTTAGCTACAGAAATATTAGATCCTAATACTCCACAATATTTAAGTGAACTATTTAGTTGGTCTGCTATTGGAGCACGTACTACTGAATCTCAAATTCATAGAGAATTAGCATCTTCATTAGAAATGCCATTAGGATTTAAAAACAATACAAACGGAAATATTACAACTGCTATTAATGCTATTAAAGCAGCATCTATATCACATAATTTTATTAGTTCTAATCAAGAAGGATTAGTTTGTATAATCAAAACATCAGGAAATCAAAATTGTCATATAATTTTACGTGGAGGTAAAAAAACTAATTATCATGAAAAAGATATAAAAGAATGTAATAATAACCTTATAAAAGCAGGATTACAATCTAATATCATGATAGATTGTAGTCATAATAATTCAAATAAAAATTTTAAACGTCAAACTATTGTTGTTGATTCTATCATCTCTCAAATTCAAAAAGGTGATAATTCTATTATAGGAATAATGTTAGAAAGTTATATTAATGAAGGTAATCAATTAATGAATATAAATAATTATAATAAATTAAAATATGGGATATCAATTACAGATGGTTGTATTAGTTGGGAAACAACAGAAAATATTTTACATAAAATTTATAATAAACTAAATAAAATACTTCCATTACGTTTTTTATAATAAGATGTAACAATTAATATGACTAAAAAAAATACGGTAACTAAATTAATTACATTACGTAATAAAATTGATAAATTAGATACAAATTTAATAAATCTTTTATCAGAACGTTTAAAGTTAGTCAAAAAAATAGGAATATTAAAAAGTTTTTATGGTTTTCCTATTTATATTCCAGAACGTGAAAAATTAATAATAGATTTACGAAGTAAAGAAGCACAAAAACTAGGAGTATCTCCAAATTTAATTAAAGATATATTATATCGTATAATGTACGAATCTTATATAAATGAAAATGAAAATGGTTTTAGAACATTAAATCCAGATTTAAAAAAAATATTAATTATTGGTGGTAGAGGTGGTATGGGACAATTATTTAAAAAAATGTTAATATTATCTGGATATAAAGTTAATATTTTAGAAAAAGAAGATTGGAATAAAAATATAGATAGTTTTTTTTTAAATGTAAAAATGGTAATAATTAGTGTTCCTATATCATCGTTAGATGATGTAATTAAAAAATTACCTGTATTATCTAAAGAATGTATATTAGTAGATGTTACTTCAATAAAAAATGAACCAATACAAAAAATGTTAAAAAAACATAATGGTCCTGTACTTGGATTGCATCCAATGTTTAGTCCTGAAAATAATATTTTAGCAAAAAAAATAATAATATATTGTAATGGTCGTTATCCTGAATCTTATAATTGGTTTTTAAAACAAATAAAAATTTGGGGAGTAAAATTAAAATGTATGGATAAAATAGAACATGATAAATATATGTCTTTTATTCAATCGTTAAGATATTTTTCTATATTGGTTCATAGTTTTAATTTATCTACAGAAAGTATTAAAGTAAAAGAACTATTAAAATTTTCTTCTCCAGCATATAATGTAGATTTAATTATGACAGGAAGATTTTTTTCACAAAATCCTGATTTATATGCTGACATATTAATGTCATCTCATAATAATATAAAATTAATAAAAAATTATTTAAAAAAATCAAATTATATTTTATCATTAATTGAACAAAAAAATAAAACAGAACTAATAAAATTATTTTATAAAATAAAACATTGGTTTAAATTTTATATAAAATCTTTATATTTAAAAAGTAATAATATTTTACGACATATTAATAATTAAAACTAATATATATTAATTTTAATTTTTAGAAACTTAATATTAGTTATAATATTAAGTTTCTAAATATTTAAAACATATTTTGATTAAATTACATTAAGAATTTTATATGTTTTTTCCATTATTATTAATGCTAAAATACTTTCTGAAGTATAAGGATAATTTTTAATTAACATTTCACATCTTTTTACCACTGATATATACATTTCTTTATTAAAATAAAATTGAATTACATTTAATTCATATAATGCTAAACGTTTTTTTAAAAATTTTAATCTTTTTTTAATAAAAGGTATATAAATACTGTTAGGATAATTTTTAACTAACAACTGTAAGTCATATATAGCTTGATTAGCATAAAAAGGATTACAATCATTTCTATTTATTCTAAATAAATATTGCATTTTATTATTATCTAGTGATATTTCTGATAAACTTTTTATATAAAGTAAATAATCTGTATATTTTGATATAGGATATATTCTAATAAACTCATCAAATAAATCTATAGCAGAAATAAATCTTTTATTTAAATAATATAAATAAATTAAATTAACTTTAATTTGTTCAGTATATTTACTATAAGGATATAATTTATCAAGTTGTTCAAATTGTAACATTGCCTCTGTATAGTTTTTTTTAAACAAATTGTTATTTGCTTCTAAATATTTAGTTTTAATAAAAAAATTTGTTGTTACAATTTTTTTTTTATTATTAATATGTTTATATTGAGAACAATTAGTTATTATTACTAATAATGAAACTATTAATATTTTACAAAAAATATTTTTTATTATAATTTTTTTCATATTTTAGTCTTTAAAAATAAAATTTTTTATTTAACAATAATATTTTTTACTATATTATGTTATTTATTACTAATAAAATTAAATTTTATGAATACAATAAAATTAAGTAAAACTGTTTATAAATCTGATAATAGAATGAGATTAGATATATTTCTTACTAAAAAACTCTTTCAATTTTCAAGATCTCAAATAAAAAATTGGATTATTAATAATAATATAAAGATTAATGATATTATTATAAATCAACCTAAAAAAAAATTCTTACAGGAGATAAAATACAAGTCGATATTAAAATATCACAAGAACGAATTCTGTGGAAAGCACAAAATATTCCATTAAATATCATCTATAATGATAATTATTTATTAATAATAAATAAATCTTCAAATTTAGTAGTACATCCAGGAAATGGTAATTTAGATAAAACATTATTTAATGCTTTATTATATTATTATCCTTTTCTTAGAGATTTACCAAGAGCTGGTATTATTCATAGACTAGATAAAAATACAACCGGATTAATAATTATAGCAAAAACAATGTTGTCATATATGAATTTAAAAATAGCTTTAAAACAACATAAAATTATAAGAGAATATGAAGCTATAGTAAATGGTATTATTCAATACAATGATATTATTAACCATCCAATAAAAAAATTTTATAAAAAAAAAAATATACGTATGAATGTAACTGATAAAGGTAAAAAAGCAATAACACAATATTTTTTAAAACATGTATTTAAAATGCATAGTCACCTAAGAATTAGATTACATACTGGACGTACACATCAAATTAGAGTACATTTAGAATATATTAATCATAGTATTGTAGGTGATCCTATATATAATAATAAATCTCAAATGAATATTATAACAATTAATAATAAAAAATATTTAATTAATAAAATATTAAAAAGACAAGCATTACATGCGTGTTATTTAGAATTTATGCATCCTATAAATAATTATTTATTAAAGTTTAATTCATCTTTACCTAAAGATATAAAACATTTAATTTCTATTTTAAAAAAATTCAAATAAATATTTTTTATATAAAATTATTATGTTTAATAAAAAATTATATTTGAATTAAATTAAATATAAAACATCAAATTAATAAAAAAATAATTTTATTAATTTAATATTTTAGTTTATTATATTTATAATTAAAAATTTTATTTGAAAAAAATATGAATATTAAAAAATACATACTGTTTTGCGGTAGTTTATTTTTATTAATTTTTTCTAACGTTTGTTTATCAGCTACAAAATATATACAAGATGTACATTATGAATTAATAAAAAAATCTCCAAAAATAATTCATTATCCTAAAACTCCAATTACAGAATTTTTTTCTTTTTTATGTCCTCATTGTTATGATTTTTATAATATGACTCAAACAAAAAATTTACTAGTTAAAAATTTTTTAAAAAATTTACAAATTAAAAAATATCATATAGATAGTATGGGAGATACAAAATTAGCTAAATTAGCTACTTATAATTGGAGTATAGCTATAGCGTTAAATGTTGAAAATAAAGTTATTATAGCAATATTTGAAGGTATACAAAAATCTCATAAAATTTATAATTATTCAACTATGAAAAAAATATTTATTAAAGCAGCTAATATAGACAAAAATATTTATGATGCAGCATGGAATAGTTTTATAGTTAAAGCATTAAATGCAAAACAAATAGAATTAGCTAACGCTTGGAATGTTACATCAATACCATTTATTGTAGTTAATAACAAATACCATATAATATTAGATTCATTAAATTTTACATCTACAAATATTTTTCTTAATGATTATATAAATCTTATAAAAGTTCTTTTAAAAAAAGAAAATTAAATAATGTAAATTTTGATAAAATATTTTTTATAAAAATATATAATATATGAAAAAAAAACTAATATTAATAGACGGATCGTTTTATTTATATAGAGCTTATTATGCTTTACCTAATTTAATGAATAGTGGAGGCTTTCCTACAGGAGCAATATATGGTTTTCTAAATATGTTTAATAAAATTATTAATAATAATTTACATAATTATATTATTATTATTTTTGATTCTGTTGGTAAATCATTTAGAAAAAAAATATTTAATAATTATAAATTAAAACGTATTAGAATGCCAAAAAATTTAATTGTTCAAATAAAACCTTTATATAATATTATAAAATCTATGGGATATCATATAATATCTATGAAAAATATTGAAGCAGATGATATCATTGGTACTGTTGCTATAAAAGCAGTTCAAAATAATTATTTTGTTTCTATTTTTAGTATAGATAAAGATATGGCTCAATTAGTATCTAATGATATTAATTTAATTAATCCTGTTAATAATTTTATTTCAGGTCCTAATGAAATATATAATAAATATGGTGTAATGCCAAATATGATAAGTGATTTATTGGCATTACAAGGAGATCCTATAGACAATATACCTGGTGTAAAAGGTATTGGAAAAAAAATAAGTGCTTATCTTATAAATAATATAGGAAATTTAAAATGTATTTATAAAAATATAAATTTTATAAATAATTTAAATATTAAAAAAGTACAATATATAAAAAAATGTTTATTAAATAATAAAAAATTAGCTTTTCTTTCACATAAATTAACAAAAATTAAAACAAATATTAATATTAATATAGACTTAAATAATTTATATATATATTATAAACCAAATGAAAAACATTTATTACATTTATATAAAAAATATGAATTTCAAAAATTAATTAATAATATTAAAAATAAAAATATTAATTTTATTTAATATTTAAAAATATTTAATTATTAATTAAAAAATTAATTGATTTTTTTATATTCCGTAAATTTTCTTTTTTTAATGCTGAACAAGTTACAATTTTTATTTTCATATCAAATTTATTTAGTAAATCTAGATTTACTAAAATTTTTTTTATTTCATATATTTTTTTTTTAATTAAAATATTAGATAATTTATCAGACTTATTTAAAATAATTAAAATTGATTTTTTTTTATTAATAAATATTTGTAATAGAATTAAATCTATTTTTCTAAATAAAAAACGTATATCAATTATAAGAATTATACCTTTTAAAGAATTTCTAATTAAAATATATTTTTGAAAAAAATCATAAGTATTAAAAATTGATTGTTTTAAAAATTTACTATATCCATAACCTGGAAAATCTAAAAAACGAATTTCTTGATCATTTTTAAAAATATTAATTCTACATGTACATCCGGGAGTTTTACTAGTTCTAGCAATTTTTTGATTAAATAATAAATTAATTATTGTTGATTTTCCAACATTAGTATATCCAATAAAAGCAATTTCATTACCATAATCATATGTTAATTCATTTATACTTAAAATACTATTAATAAAATTAATAGATTGAAAATTAATTATCATAATTAATGTTTTAAATAAAATTTTTAATTAATATACACTATATATTTAATATTATGTTAATTAATTATTAATAAATAAGGATGATTTATGAAAAAAATACGAAATATAGCAATTGTAGCGCATGTTGATCATGGTAAAACAACTTTAATAGATAAATTATTAGAACAATCAGATAATTATCAAAATAAAAAAAATTCTTTTTATAAAGAAATAAAAGAACGTTTTATGGATACTAATGATCTAGAAAAAGAAAAAGGTATTACTATTTTTTCAAAAAATACATCTATATTTTGGAATAAATACCAAATTAATATAATTGATACACCTGGTCATGCTGATTTTAGTGCTGAAGTCGAACGTATATTATCTATGGTTGATTCTGTTTTATTAGTAGTAGATGCTACTGAAGGACCTATGCCACAAACCAGATTTGTTACTCAAAAAGCATTTAATCATAATTTAAATCCTATTATTGTAATCAATAAAATAGATAGAAAAAATATACGTCCTGATTGGGTTATTAATCAAATATTTGATTTATTTGTTAATTTAAATGCATCTGATAAACAACTAGATTTCCCTATTGTATATACTTCTGGAATTAAAGGAACATCAGGTTATGAAATTAACCAAATAAATAATAATATGAATGCATTATATGAATCAATTATTCGATATGTTCCTAAACCAAAAATTGATATTAATAAACCTTTTCAAATGCAAATTTCCCAAATAGAACATAATAATTATATAGGTAATATAGCAATTGGATTAATTAAAAGAGGTAAAATTAAAATTAATCAATTAGTTTTAGTAACTAATCAAAAAGGAAAAATGATAAAATCTAAAATATTACATTTAATTTATAATATAGGATTACATCAGATAAATTCCAATAATGCTGAAGCTGGAGATATAGTTGGTGTTGCTGGTAATGGATTTGAAAATATTAAAATTTTTGATACAATATGTGATATTAATAATAATAATCCATTACCACCATTAATAATAGATAAACCTACAATAAATATATTTATTCATGTTAATAATTCTCCATTTTCCGGTACAGAAGGAAAATATATAACATCTAGTAAAATTTTACATAGATTAGAACAAGAATGTTTATATGATATTGCACTTTGTGTAAAAGAAACTAATAATTATAATGTTTTTTGTATTTCAGGAAGAGGTGAACTACATTTAGTAATTTTAATAGAAAATATGAGAAGAGAAGGATTTGAATTAGCTGTTTCTAAACCGAAAGTTATTAACCATATTATGAATGGTATGTTAAAAGAACCATTTGAAAAATTAATTTTAAATTTCGAGAATAATAAAAAAGGAAATATAATTCAATTAATTAGCGATAGAAAAGCTATTATAAAAAATATAACATATGATATAAATAATAGAGTTACAATAGAATCTATTATATCAAGTAGAGGATTAATAGGTTTTAGAAATGAATTTTTAAATGTAACATCAGGAACCGGAATTATACATTCTTTTTTTAGTCATTATGATAAAGTTTTATCTGAATCAGTAGGACAAAGAAGAAATGGTGTTCTTATTTCTAATAGTCAAGGTAATGCTGTAGGATTTTCTCTATTTCATTTACAATCTAGAGGTAAATTATTTATTAAACATGGTGAAAAAGTTTATGAAGGACAGATTATAGGTATTCATAATAAAAATAATGATTTAACTGTAAATTGTTTGACAGGTAAAAAATTAACAAATATGAGAGCTTCTGGTAATGATGAAGCTATTAATTTAATCCCTGTTAAAAAAATGCTTTTAGAAGAAGCAATAACATTTATAAATGACGATGAATTAGTTGAGATTACTCCTATGTCTATTAGAATTAGAAAAAAATATTTAAAACAAAATCAAAGAAAAACCTCCAAAAAAAATTAACAAATAATTTAAATTAATAATATTATTAATTATGGAGCTGGGGGGATTTGAACCCCCGTCCAAAACTATTATGCTGTAGATATTTACATGTTTAGTATCATCTCTTTTTATTCAACGAAATAAACTGATGAACAAAGTTCTATATCGTATAGTCTGTTTTTTAATATATAATTTTAGACAAATTATATACGATCTCTTTTATATATAACCCATAAACTTTTATCAAAGAGAAAAATAATAAGCAACAGGGCCTTTACAGTATTTTAAGCTGCTAAAGCGTAATTTTTGTTTTTTGCAACTAAATTTATACGTTTTTTTACAAGGCCAACCGTACAACCTTGACATGATCTCTAAAGTTTCATAATTCTGTCGAATCCAAAATCAGCCCCTTATTTTTAAATTTTAATATTTTTTTTAATTATACGCATTCTATCTATATTCCATTCTTTACTTTTTAATAAATGTCGTTTATCATACTGTTTTTTACCCTTTGCAACAGCTATTTTTAACTTACACCAAGATTTTTTCCAATATAAACTTACAACTACAATAGTAAAACCTTTACTATTTAAAAAATTTTTTAATAGAAAAATTTCTTTTTTATTTAAAAGTAATTCTCTTTTTCTTACAGGATTATATTTTATATGATTACAAATAGTATTTAAAGGATTAATATGAGAATTTAATAAAAATACTTTATTACTATTATGTAGTATACTGACATAACTATTATTAATAGTGATATTATTAAATCTTAGTGATTTAACTTCCCATCCTTGTAATATAATTCCTGCTTCTATTTCTTTTTTAATAAAAAAATCATGATATATTTTTTTATTTAAAATAATATATTTTTTTTTTTCATTAGATATATATCATATTTTATATAATTTATATATGTATTAACTATAATTTATCATAAAATATAATAAATTATATCATATATAATTAATTTTTAATTAAATTTATTTTTATATCAATTAATTTATTTTTATTATTAAATATTAAAATAATAGTATTTTGTTGTAATTTATTATTTAATTTTTTAATAAAAATATAATACCAAATAGTATTGTTTTTTTTATAAAAAATAATATATGGATAATCTAATATATCAATAATTTGTTTTTTAGACATATTTTTTTTAATTTTATTAATTAGATTAATGTCTAAAAAATTTCCTTGATAAGTATTTTCTTGATATATTACTCTTTTAAAGATTGTACAACTAGATAACATTAAAATAAAAGGTAATATAAAAATTATTTTATATTTCATAAAATTATCTCTGTAAGTATTTATTATTAAAATTTCAATAATATTTTATTGTATATGTTTTATATGTATAATAATTAATTTTTGATTAATTTTTTGAAAAATTATAAATTATATTCAATATATTTTTAAAAAATTAATTATTATTAATATAACATTAATCAAATTATATATTTATAAATAATATAAATGGAGTAAAAAATGATTAAAAAAAAACCATTAGATAATTCTAAAATAAATAATATAAAAAAAGAAGATAATAAAATTGAAAATGAACAAAATGAAAAAATTAAAAATACAAAAAAAAACATTGTAGAAAATGAAAGTACTATAGAAAATATTCAAGAAAAAAATAGTTTATATCAACTACGTATTTTTGAATTAGAAAATAAACTAAAAAATTATGAATATAATTTAAGAGATATTAGACTTCGTTCACAGGCTGAAGTAGATAATATTAGACGTAGATCTCAATTAGATATAGAAAAAATTTACAAATTTTCATTAGAAAAGTTTATTAATGAATTATTACCTGTAATTGATAGTTTAGAAAAAGCTTCTGAAATTAGTTCAAAAAATAATACTATTGAAAAATCTATAATTGAAGGTATCCAATTAACTTTAAAATCATTATTAAATACAATAAAAAAATTCGGAATAGATATTATAAATGAAATAAATATTCCTTTTAA
Organism: Enterobacteriaceae endosymbiont of Plateumaris consimilis; assembly: GCF_012563145.1. Lineage (NCBI taxonomy): Bacteria > Pseudomonadati > Pseudomonadota > Gammaproteobacteria > Enterobacterales > Enterobacteriaceae > Enterobacteriaceae endosymbiont of Plateumaris consimilis. The sequence goes on from NZ_CP046230.1 coordinate 438,972, forward strand.
TCCATCTAAACATCAAGCTATGTCTATTATAGAATCTAATGAAATAAAAGATAATTATATAATAAAAGTTATACAAAAAGGTTATACTTTAAATAAAAGATTACTAAGACCAGCTATGGTAATTATTGCTAAAGAAAAAAAATAATATAATATAATTTTATAATATTTTTTATATGCCCATAATTAAATATTAATTTTTAAATTATTTTGGGCATATTAAAATACAATTAATTATTTCAAAATATTATTTCTGTATTTAAATTTTTTTAAAAGGATTATATATGTCTAAAATATGTCAAATAACAGGTAAAAAAGTTATGAAAGGAAATAATCGTTCACATGCAATGAATGCAACTAAAAGAAAATTTTTACCAAATATACATTATCATAAATTTTGGATAAGCAGCAAAAAAAAATTTATTACTTTACGTGTATCTATAAAAGGTATGCGTATTATAGATAAACAAGGAATTGAAAAAATAATATTAAAAAATTCATATTAAAATATAATTAGGATTATATTTATGGCTAAAAAATCAAGAAATATAATTAAATTAATTTCATCAGCTGGTACAGGACATTTTTATACAACTACAAAAAATAAAAAATCAAATTCTAAAAAATTAGAACTTAAAAAGTTTGATCCTTTTATAAGAAAACATGTAATATATAAAGAAAATAAAATAAAATAAATTTTTATTATTAATCAATAATGTTTATTATTAAATTCTAACATTATTGATTAATTAATATTTATATACAATATATATTAACCTAATATTTTAGAATGTTTAAATTTTTTCTTGAATTTTTCTACTCTTCCTTTAGTGTCTATTATTCTTTGTTTACCAGTATAAAAAGGATGACATTTATTACATACATCCAAATTTATTTTTTTTTTGTTTATTAATGTTGATTTAGTGTGTATTATATTACCACAAGAACATTTTGCTGTAATATTATTATATTCTGGATGAATATTTTTTTTCATTTATAATTACCACTTAATATTAAAAATATAATTTTATTATTTACGATTAAATTTTATTGTATATAAATATTATTTTTGATACAACAATAACATTTTTATTTTTTATAAAAATTTTTTATATATTATGAAAATAATTCAAATAGTACTTAATAATGAAGTATTTGATAAAATATTTGATTATTTATTACCAAATTCTATAAATGTGAATGTAGAATTAGGAAGTAGAGTAATAATTCATATTAAAAATAAAGAATATATTGGTATAGTAATTAATATTAAAAATAATACAAATATACCTAAATGTAAATTAAAATATTTAAAAGAAATTTTAGATAATCAATCACTTTTTAATCCTGAAATATGGAATTTTGCTAATAAAATAGCTACATATTATCAATATTCTATTGGTGCAATACTTTTTCAAATACTTCCTATTTATTTAAGAGAAAAAATATATTCTAAATATATTTTTTATAATTTATATTGGGTTTTAAATAAAAAATTATTAAAAACAAATTTTAAAAAAATAAAATCATTAAAACAAAAAATAGCATTAAATATATTAAAAATAATCAAAATAAATTATGAAAAAATTTCTTTTTATGGTTTAACTAATAGTACAATGATATCTTTACAAAAAAAAAATTTATGTTTTATAGAAAAAAAATATAACTCATTATCTTTTTTAACAAAACAAAATTATTTAAATAATTCACCAATTTTTATAAAAACTAATAATATTTTAAATAAATTTTTTAACAAAATAAATATTTTTATAACTTGGATCATATCAGGAAGTTTAGTTTTTCTTGAAAATATTAATTTATATTTAAATATAATTAATATTATATTATATAAAAAAAAACAAATATTAATTTTAGTACCTAAAATATATTATTCTACATATATTTATAAATTTTTAACAAAAAATTTAAATGTTTCTATATATTTATTGAATTCTCAAACTTCTAATAAAGAAAATTTCTTTATTTGGAAAAATACTAAAAATGGTGTAATACCAATTATTATTGGTACAAATTACTCTATATTAACATCATTTTTAAATTTAGGTTTAATTATTGTAAGTGAAGAACATGACATTACATATAAACAATCAAATCAGTGTAGATATAATACAAGAGATATTGCAATATTAAGAGCTAAAATAGAAAATATTCCAATAATATTAGATTCTGCTACTCCAAGTTTAGAAACATTAAATAATATTAATATTGGAAAATATAGATTTTTGTCTGATAAGTATCTAAATATATTATATAACAAATATTATAATTTTAATTTAGTTAAAATAAATAACAAAAAGATTACAAATAGTATTTCTGATATATTGTTAAATATTATTAAAAAACATTTAGATAATAAAAATAATATAATATTATGTATTAATAATATAGGACACACAAATACTATTTTATGTAATGTATGTTATTACACTCCTAAATGTTCGATTTGTAATAATAATTATATTTTTTATAAAAAAAAAAAAAGATTATGTTGTTCTTTTTGTCAAAACATAATTTTAATAATTAAATATTGTTTAAAGTGTAAATCTACAAATATTTCTATTCTAAAAATAGAAATAGCTCAAATAATACAATTTTTAAACAAAAAATTTCCTACTATCAGTATAGTATATATTAATGAAAAAAATTTTTTAACAAATAAAAACAAATTAATTGATAAACCAGCTATAATTATAAATTCATCTTTTTTTATACAAAAAAGATATAATTTATTAAAAATTACTCTTATAGTATTTATAAATGTAGATTATATTTTTTTTACAAATAATTTTCGTTATACAGAATATTTTTCTCAATATTTTTTTAGAATATTAAAAAATAATTTAGAAATACAAAAAAAAAAAGAAATAATAATAGAAACAAATTTTACTCAACATAATTTTTTTGATAAATTAATTAATTATGCAAAATATTATTATTTAGCAAACTTTCTTTTGAAAGAAAGAAAATTAATGTTATTACCTCCTTTTAGTAATCATGTAATATTAATAGCTGAAGCATATAATATTAATAATATTTTAACATTTCTTAATAGAATAAAAGAGATATTTATACAAAATCATATTAATGATAAAGATTTTTTTATTATAGGACCTACTGATTTATTAGAAAATAAACCAACAATATTTTTTCGTAAACAAATAATTTTACAGCATCTATCAAGAAGTAAATTACATTCTATTATAAAAAATATGACTCACATAGCAAAAAAAGTTATTTATTTTAATAAAATTAAATTTATAATTGATATTGATCCTATCAGATATTAATTTTCAAAATTTTATAAAATTTATTTTTATAAAAAAATTAAATAATTTTAAGGTATTTATTTATGATAATGTATTCAAATAATTTTGATGTAATAATTGTAGGTGGAGGCCACTCTGGAACAGAAGCTGCAATAGCTAGTTCTAAAATGGGTAAACATACTCTTTTAATAACAAATAATATTGATACAATAGGTCAAATGTCTTGTAATCCTTCTATTGGAGGATTAGGAAAAAGTCATTTGGTTAAAGAAATTGATGCTTTAAATGGAGTAATGGGAACTACTATTGATAGTTCTGGTATACATTTTAAAGTTTTAAATAAAAGCAAAGGATCTGCTGTAAGAGCAACTAGAGTTCAAGCAGATAGAATCTTATATCAAAGAAATATTAAAAAAAAATTAGAAAACCAAAAAAATTTACTAATATTTCAACAAGAAGTAAAAAAAATAATAATTAAAAATTATAAAATTATAGGATTAATAACTAAGAATAATAATACTTTTTATTCAAAATGTATTATTTTAACAACCGGAACTTTTTTAAATGGTAAAATTTTTATAGGAATTAATGATCAATTTATAGGTGGTAGATTAAATGATTTTTCTTCTGTAGAATTATCTAATTTTTTAAAAGAATTACCTTTAAAAGAAGGAAGATTAAAAACTGGTACACCTCCACGTATTGATAAAAGAAGCATTAATTTTAAAAATTTAGAAATTCAAAATAGTGATTATCCTATACCTTTTTTTTCTTTTGTTAAAAATAAAAAATTAAATTTAAAACAATTACCTTGTTATATTACTCATACTAATAAAAATACTCATAAAATTATATTAGATAACATTATGTATAGTCCAATTTATAAAGGAATAATTAAAAGTAATGGTCCAAGATATTGTCCATCTATTGAAGATAAAGTAATAAAATTTCCTAAAAAAGATTCACATCAAATTTTTTTAGAACCTGAAGGTTTATATAGTAATGAAATTTATCCTAATGGTATTTCTACAAGTTTACCGTTCAATGTTCAATTATCCATTATTAGATCTATTAAAGGATTAGAAAAAGCACATATTACACGTCCTGGATATGCTGTTGAATATAGTTTTTATGACCCTAGAGGTTTAAAACCTACAATGGAAAGTAAATTTATTAAAGGATTATTTTTAGCTGGACAAATTAATGGAACTACAGGTTATGAAGAAGCTGCTGCACAAGGATTATTAGCTGGAATAAATGCATCTCTTTTAATCGATGAAAAAGAAGGTTGGTATCCATTAAGAAATGAGGCATATTTAGGTGTTTTAGTAGATGATTTATGTACTTTAGGTACAAAAGAACCATATCGTATGTTTACTTCTAGAGCAGAATATAGGTTAATTTTAAGAGAAAATAATGCTGATATAAGATTAACTGAAATAGGATACAAATTAGGATTAGTAGATAACAATCGTTGGAAAATTTTTAATCAAAAATTAGAAAATATAGAAAAAGAATATAATAGATTAAAAAATATTTATATTAAACCAAATAGTTTAATGAGTTTAAAATTGAGTGAACTAACAAATAATGTTTTAACAAAAGAGATAAATGGAATTAATTTACTTAAAAGACCAGAAATCAATTATACTAGTTTAATTCAATTAGATATATTTAATCCTGGTATTAAAGATATGGAGATAATAAATTATATTGAATCTGAATTAAAATATGAAGGATATATATTACAACAACAAAAAAACATTAATAAACAAAAAAGAAATGAAAATATTATAATACCTTCATATATTGAATTTAAAAATATTAAAGGTTTGTCTAATGAAGCAATCGACAAGTTTCAATATTATAAACCTTATAGTTTAGGACAAGCATCTAGAATACCAGGTATTACTCATGCTAATATTTCTATTCTTTTAATATATTTATTAAAACATAAATATATTAAACATTAATAAATTTTATTTAAAAATGAAATATTTTTATAATATAAAAAATATTAATTTTATTACATATTTAATTGTACAGTATAGTTAAAAAAATTATAATTAATTTTTCTTTATTAATAATAATTAATAAAATATTATATATTATAATTAGGTAATTAAATTCATGATAAAAAAAACATTAGAATCAAAAAATTATATTTTACATCATTTACAACATTTACAATTTGATCTAAAAAAATTTGAGATTATAAGTCCAGAAATAATTAATAACTCTTTTTGGGTTATAAACTTAGATTCTATTTTTTTTTCATTAATATTAGGATTATTATTTTTAATTTTTTTTTATATTTGTAAAATAAAAATGGTTAAAATTAATAATAGTATTATACCTGGAAAATTTCAATTATTTTGTGAATTAATTATTGATTTTGTATATAAAAATGTTAAGGATATATATCCTACAAAAAGTATTTTAATAGCTCCTCTTTCATTAACAATTTTTATATGGATTTTTTTAATGAATTGTATGGATTTAATTCCCATAGATTTCATTCCATACATTAGTAATAAAATATTTAATATTTCAACAATTAGAAGTGTTCCTTCTGCTGATTTAAATATAACTATTTCTATGTCTATAATTATTTTTATTTTGATTATTTTTTATTATATAAAAAATAAAAGTTTTGTAAATTTTATTAAAGAATTTACTTTACATCCTTTTAATCATTTTATATTTATACCTTTTAATTTAATTATTGAAGTTACAACATTAATATCAAAACCTATTTCTTTAAGTTTACGTCTTTTTGGTAATATTTATTCTGGAGGAATAATATTTATTTTAATTAATACATTAATACCATATTATTATCAATGGATATTAAATGTACCATGGGCAATTTTACATATTCTTATATCTTTATTACAAGCTTTTATTTTTATGATGTTAAGTATTGTTTATATATCAATGACATCAGAAAATAATAATTTAAAAAATTAATATTATTAATTAAAAGGAAATTATTAATTATGCATAATACAAATATAGAATTAATATATTTATCTGCTGCAATAATGATTGGTTTAGCAGCCATTGGAGCATCTATAGGAATTAGTTGGTTAGGAGGAAAATTTTTAGAAAGTACAGCAAGACAACCAGATATTGTATCAATATTAAGAACTCAATTCTTTATTGTTGTAGGTTTAATAGATGCAATACCGATGATTACGGTAGGAATAGGATTATATATAATATTTGTCGTATTAAGTTAAAATTTTACTAAAATAAATTATATAAATAAAATTATGAATATAAATGCAACTATTATCGGTCAAACTATTACTTTTATTTTGATTATTATGTTTTGTATGTATTATATCTGGCCTCCAATTATTTTATCTATTGAAAATAGAAAAAAAATAATTCAAGATCAATTATTATTTATAAATAAAAAAAAAAAAGATATAATTATAGCTGAAAATAAAATTTATTTAAAAATTAAAAAAGCACATAAAGAATATCAAATTATTATTAAACAAGCACAAAAATTAAGTGATCATATTATTAATGAAGCACAAGTAGAAAGTAAAAAAATATATAAAGAAACAATTAACAAAGCTCAAAAAAAAATAGAATATGAATATATAATAGCTAATGAATCTTTAAAAAAAGAAACTGTAAAAATAGCAATGTCTATTGCAGAAAAAATAATTAAAGATTCTTTTAAAAAAAATAAAAATTATGAAGATGATTTATTAAATAATTTTATTAATAAATTATAATATAGGTATATTATGTGTTATATAAAAAATTATATTGCATTACAATACGCTAAAGCAGCATTTTTTTTTGCTTTAAAAAATAATAATATAAAATATTGGAAAAAAATGTTCATATTTTATTGCAATGTAATAAATAATCATTATATAAAAAAGTTTTTATTTTTTAATAATCATAAATATATATCTGATGTTCTTATTAAATTATCTAATAATAAATTGAATTTTCATTTTATGAATATGATTAAAATCATGTCAGCAAATAAACGTTTATTTATTTTAGATAAAGTTTTAATAGAATTTAATAACTTAAATAATATTTATTATAATAAAGTAAATGTAAATTTATTATCTAATAAAAAATTAAATAGTAACCAATTATTAAAAATAAAAAATTTAATAAATAAAAAATTATCTAAAAAAATTTCTATTAATTATATTCATAATAAAAAATTATTAATTGGAGGTATTATTATTTATATAGAAGATCAAATACTAGATAATAGTATAAGAAGTAAAATCGATTTAATGAGTCAAATTTTACAAAAATAAGGTATAAATAATATAATGAAATTAAAAGCAACGGAAATTAGTGAATTAATAAAAAAGAAAATTAATGATTATAATGTATTAAATCAATACTATAATGAAGGAATTATTATTTCTATTGCTGATGGTATCATAAAAATATATGGACTTTCAAATATTAAAGAAGGAGAAATTATTTCTCTTCCTGAGAATACTTATGCTATAGCTTTAAATTTGGAAATAGATTTTGTTAGTGCTGTTGTATTAGGTTCTTATATACATTTAATAGAAGGAATGAAAGTTAAAAATACTGGTAATCAACTCAATATTCCAGTAGGAAGAAAATTAATGGGAAGAATTATAGATACATTAGGGAATCCTATTGATGGTAAAGGTAATATTGATTATGAATATTTATCTCCTATTGAAGTATCTGCACCTACTGTAATTGATCGTTGTCCAGTAAATCAACCATTACAAACAGGATATAAATTTATTGATGCTATAATACCTATTGGTAAAGGTCAAAGACAATTAATTATTGGAGATAGACAAACAGGAAAAACTACATTAGCTATTGATACCATAATAAACCAAAAAAATACTAATGTAAAATGTATATATGTAGGTATTGGACAAAAACAAACAACTATTTCTTATATAAAAAATATATTAGAAAAAAATAATGTATTAAAAAATACAATTATTATTGTTGCATCTGCATCAGATACAGCTATATTACAATATTTAGTTCCATATGCTGGATGTACTATAGGTGAGTATTTTAGAGATAGAGGAGAAGATGCTTTAATTGTATATGATGATTTATCAAAACAATCTATTGCATATAGACAAATATCTTTATTATTAAGACGTCCTCCTGGAAGAGAAGCATTTCCAGGAGATATATTTTATATTCATTCTCGATTGTTAGAAAGATCTGCCAGAGTCAATAGTTTTTATGTTGAAAAATTTACTAAAAATGATATAAAAGGTAAAACCGGCTCTTTAACAGCTTTCCCTATAGTAGAAACTCAAGCTGGAGATATTTCTTCTTTTATTCCAACAAATATAATTTCTATAACTGATGGACAAATTTTTTTAGATAAAAATTTATTTAATAAAGGAATAAGACCAGCTATAGATCCTGGTATTTCAGTTTCTAGAGTAGGTAGTACAGCTCAAAATAATATTATAAAAAAATTATCTTCTAATATACGTTTAATTTTAGCTCAATATAGGGAATTAGCTGTATTTTCTCAATTTTCATCAGAATTAGATAAAAAAACTACAGAATATCTATTAAATGGAAAAAAAATAATAGAAATTTTAAAACAAAAACCATATAAACCATTATCTGTAATAAATCAAATTCTTATTTTATTTGCAATATATAAAAAATATATAGATTTAATAGATTTGAAAAAAATTCAAAAATTTCAATATAATTTAATTAATTATACTAATTTAAATTTTAAAGAAATTTTATATAAAATTAATAAGAATTGTATATATAATAAAGATGTTGAAAATCAACTAAATTTTATTTTTAACGATTTTTTTTCTCATTTTAAATAAAATAAATTTTTTCTAGGTAAGATAAATGAATTTTATAAAAGAAATACGAAATAAAATAGAAGGAATAAAAAATACAAAGAAAATTACTAAAGCTATGGAAATGGTTACAGTATTTAAAATACGTAAATCACAAAAAAAAATGTTTTCTAGTAAATTATATTTATCTTTATTAAATAAATTAATAAAAAATATTTATCTATTTCAAAACAATATAAAAAAAAAACATCAATATATATATAATAATAAAATTATAAAAAATATAGGATATATTCTTATAACAACAGATAAAGGATTATGTGGAAATTTTAACAATAATTTATTTAAATTATTATCCAATGATATAAAAAAATGGAAAGAAAAATCTATTAATATTAAATCAGCTGTTATAGGTTGTAAAGGATTATTTTTTTTAAAAAAAAATAATATTCAAATAGTATCACAGATAACAAACATTAAAACTAATGATATTAATATATCAAAAATAATTAGCATTATAAAATATATGCTAAATTTATATAAAAAATCTTATATTGATAAATTATTTATAGTTTATAATAAATATGTAAATAATGTAATACAAACACCAAAAATATTTCAGATATTACCATTATCTTTAAATGAAATAAATAAAAAAAATATAGAAAAAAATAATTATCTTTATGAACCAAATTTTTATACAATTACAAATTATATTTTAAATAAATATATTCAATTACAAATATACAATTTTTTTTTAGAAAATTTAGTTGGAGAATATGCATCTAGAATTATAACTATGAAAACAGCTACTGATAATGCTGATCATTTTATTAAAGATTTACAATTATTATATAATAAAGTTAGACAATCAAATATCACACAAGAGTTAAATGAAATTATTACTGGTGCATCAGCTATGAAATAATAATTATTTAATATTTACTAAATAAAGGAATAAAAATGATATTTGGAAAAATTATTCAAATTATTGGACCTGTAATTGATGTTAGTTTTCCTAATAATAAAATACCTAAAATATATAATGCTTTAAAAATTCAAGATACTGCTATTATATTAGAAGTACAGCAACAATTAGGAGATGGTATAGTTCGTACATTAGCAATGAGTTCATCTGAAGGATTAAAAAGAGGATTAAAAGTTATTGATTTAAATCATGGTATTAAAGTTCCTGTTGGAAAATGTGTTTTAGGAAGGATGTTAAATGTTTTAGGTGAACCGATAGATATGAAAGGTGAAATACCTTTATCTGTAGAAAGAAGAGAAATACATCAAAATCCACCTTTATATACTAATCTATCTCATTCATTAGAATTTTTAGAAACTGGTATAAAAATTATTGATTTAATTTGTCCTTTTTCTAAAGGAAGTAAAATAGGTTTATTTGGTGGTGCTGGTGTAGGTAAAACAGTAAATATAATGGAATTAATTCGTAATATTGCAGTTGAACATTCAGGATATTCTGTCTTTGTAGGAGTTGGGGAAAGAACCAGAGAAGGAAATGATTTTTATTTAGAAATGTTAGAATCTAAAATCATAGATAGAGTTTCTTTAATATATGGTCAAATGAACGAACCACCGGGAAATAGATTAAGAGTTGCTTTAACAGGATTAACTATATCAGAAAAATTAAGAGATGATGGAAATAATGTATTACTATTTATTGATAATATTTATAGATATACTTTAGCTGGTAGTGAAGTATCTGCTTTATTAGGTAGAATTCCATCAGCAGTAGGTTATCAACCTACTCTTTCAGAAGAAATAGGTACTTTACAAGAGAGAATTGCATCTACCAATAATGGTTCTATAACTTCTATACAAGCTATTTATGTTCCAGCAGATGATTTAACTGATCCATCTCCAGCTACAATATTTTCTCATTTAGATGCTACTATAGTTCTTAGTAGACAAATTGCTTCTTTAGGAATTTATCCAGCAATAGATCCATTAAATTCTACTAGTCGTCAATTAGATCCATTAATTGTTGGAAAAAATCATTATAATATAGCACAAAATGTAAAATCTATATTACAACGTTATCAAGAATTAAAAGATGTAATTGCTATTTTAGGAATAGATGAATTATCTGATGAAGATAAACTTATTATTTCTCGTGCAAGAAAGATTCAAAAATTTTTATCTCAACCATTTTTTGTAGCTGAAATATTTACAGGAATTAAAGGACAATATGTTAGTATAAAAGATACTATAAAAGGATTTAAAGGTATAATTAATGGTGATTTCGATCATTTACCAGAACAAAATTTTTATATGGTAGGTTCAATAAAAGAAGTAATAAATAAATCAAAAAATAATTAATATATAATATTATATATAATTGGAATAATATTTATGCATAAAGAATATATTTTAAATATAATTAGTATAGAAAAAAAAATATTTTCTGATTTAGTAAAAAAGGTAAAAATACCAGGCATAGAAGGTTATTTAAGTATATATCCTAATCATATACCTTTATTAACTTTAATAAAACCAGGAGTTATATATATAGCTCAAAAAAAAAATAATAAATATTTTTATATATCTGGAGGAATATTAGAAATTAAAAAAAAACAAGTTAATGTTTTAGCAGATATAGTTATAAAAGGTACTGATTTAAAAGAAAAAATAATTTTAATAAATAAATCTAAAATAGAAAAAAAAATTAAAAATAATGTTTTTAATAAAGATTATTTACTAGCTATAAAAGAATTGTATAAAATTATAGCACAATTAAAAACAGTTCAATTAACAAAAAAAAATAATGAATAATTCAAATTATTGTATAATTAATTTTATTAAAAATATTATTTTTAATGAGTTAATAAAATTAGTATAATTATACTTTAGTTTATATACAAATATATAATAAAATTAAATTTCAACATTAATATAATAATATTATTATAAATAATTATTAACTTTTAAGAAAATAATATTTTCAATAGGTAATAATATATGAATCATACTTTATTTGTAATAAAAAGAAATGGGGATACTCAGTCTATAAATTTCAATAAAATTTATAAGATGCTTAATAGAGCTGCTAAAGGATTAAAAAATATATCTATATCAAAAGTAGAATCCATATCTTATTCACAATTTTATAATAATATTACTACTTCTAATATTCATGATATAATTATAAAAACTACAGCAGATCTCATTTCAGAAAAAAATCCTAATTATCAATTTATGGCTGCAAGATTAGTAATTTTTCATTTAAGAAAAAAAGCATATGGTCAATTTAAACCACCTAAATTATATTATCATGTTCAATTTATGATTAACCAAAAAAAATATGATAAATTTCTTTTAAAAGTTTATACAAAAAAAGAATTTAACATTATGGAAAATTTTATTGATCATAATCGAGACATGAAATTTTCTTATGCAGCTGTTAAACAATTAGAAGGAAAATATTTAATTAAAAATAGAGTTACAGGAAAAATTTATGAAAGTGCTCAATTTTTATATATTTTAATATCTGCATGTTTATTTGCTAAATATCATAATTCAAAAAGAATGGCTTATATAAAAAAATTTTATAATGCTATTTCTACATTTAAAATTTCTTTACCTACTCCTATCATGGCTGGTGTTCGTACACCTAATAAACAATTTAGTTCATGTATTTTAATTGAATGTGATGATAATATTAATTCTATTAATGCTACAACTAGTGCTATTATTAAATATATTTCTCATAGAGCTGGAATTGGTATTAATGCAGGACGTATTCGTGCTGAAGGAAGTCCTATTAGAAATGGTGAAGCATTTCATACAGGATGTATTCCATTTTATAAACATTTTCAAACTGCAATAAAATCTTGTTCTCAAGGAGGAGTTAGAGGTGGAGCAGGAACTTTGTTTTTTCCATTATGGCATCTAGAAATTACTAACTTATTAGTATTAAAAAATAATAGAGGTACAGAAGATAATAGGGTTCGTCATGTAGATTATGCAGTACAATTAAATAAGTTATTATATAAACGTTTAATTAAAGGTAAAATTATTACATTATTTAGTCCTTCAGATGTACCAGATTTATATGAATCTTTTTTTTCAGATCAAAAAAAATTTAAATGTCTTTATAAGAAATATGAACAAAATATTAATATACGTAAAAAAAAACTTTCTGCAATCGAATTGTTTTCATTAATGATGCAAGAACGTACTTCTACTGGAAGAATATATATTCAAAATGTTGATCATTGTAACACACATTCTGCTTTTATACCTAGTATAGCACCAATTAGACAATCTAATTTATGTTTAGAAATTACTCTTCCTACAAAACCATTAAATGATATTAATGATGCTAATGGAGAAATTGGATTATGTACTTTATCAGCTTTTAATTTAGGAATAATTAATAATTTAAATGAATTAAAAACATTATCTGATTTAATAGTTAGAGCACTAAATTGTCTATTAGATTATCAAGAATATTTGATTCCAGCAGCAAAAAATGCTGCTTTAGGAAGAAGATCTTTAGGTATAGGAGTAATTAATTTTGCTTATTATTTAGCAAAAAATAATGTTCGTTATTCTGATAATAGTGCAAATAATTTAACTCATAAAACTTTTGAAGCTATTCAATATTATCTTTTACAAGCTTCTAATAACTTAGCTAAAGAGGAAGGTGCTTGTCCTTTATTTAAAGATACTACTTATTCACAAGGAATTTTACCTATTGATACATATAAAAAATCAATTGATAATATTACAAATGAACCTTTGCATTTTAATTGGGAAAATTTAAGAAATAAAATAAAAAAATATGGTTTACGTAATTCAACACTATCTGCTTTAATGCCATCAGAAACTTCATCACAAATATCTAATGCAACTAATGGTATTGAACCTCCTAGAGGATATATAAGTATAAAAACATCTAAAAATGGAGTTTTAAAACAAGTAATACCAGAATATGAAAAATTAAAAGAAAAATATGAATTATTATGGAATATTCCTAATAATAATGGATATTTAAATTTAATTAGTTTGATGCAAAAATTTATTGATCAATCAATTTCATCAAATATTAATTATGATCCTAAAAAATTTATTAATGGTAAAATACCAATGCAACAATTATTACAAGATCTATTAAAAGCTTATCAATTAGGAATAAAAACTTTATACTACCAAAACACTAGAGATGGAGCTGAAGATAGACAAAGTGATTTAAATTTTATAGAATCTGATATCTGTCATTATGGATCTTGTATGATTTAATAGAATTTATTAATTAGTATTTTGGATAATCATAAAATGAGTTATACTACTTTTTCTTATAAAAAAAATAATCAATTAAAAGAACCTATGTTTTTTGGACAATCTGTAAATATAGCTCGTTATGATCAACAAAAACATAATATTTTTGAAAAATTGATTGAAAAACAATTAAGTTTTTTTTGGAGACCTGAAGAAATAGATATATCATGTGACCGTATTCATTATCAAAATTTACCTAAACATGAAAAACATATATTTATTAGTAATTTAAAATATCAAACTTTATTGGATTCTATTCAAGGTAGAAGTCCAAACATAGCATTATTACCATTAATTTCTATCCCTGAATTAGAAACTTGGGTTGAAACATGGTCTTTTTTTGAAACAATACATTCTCGTTCTTATACTTATATTATTAGAAATATTATTAATGATCCTTCGTTAGTTTTTGATGATATTGTTACAAATAAAAATATTATTTTAAGATCTAAAGATATTGTTAATCATTATGATGAACTGATTAAAATGACAAATTATTGGCATTTATTTGGAGAAGGAGTTCATTTAATTAATGGATCAAAAATTATTGTTAATTTATATGAATTAAAAAAAAAATTATATTTATGTTTAATGAATATTAATATATTAGAATCAATAAGATTTTATGTTAGTTTTGCATGTTCTTTTGCTTTTGCTGAAAGAGAATTAATGGAAGGTAATGCAAAAATTATCCGATTTATAGCACGTGATGAATATTTACATTTAATAGGAACACAATATATATTAAATGTAATGCGTAATGGTGATGAAGATATGGATATGGCAAAAATTGCTATTGAATGTCGTCCTGAATGTTATCAATTATTCTTAAATGCTGCTACTCAAGAACAAAAATGGGCAGAATATTTATTTTCTAATGGTACTATAATAGGACTAAATAAAAAAATATTGTGTCAATATATTAAATATATTACTAATGTAAGAATGAAAAATATTGGATTACTTTTACCTTTTAAAATAAAAAAAAATCCAATACCATGGATTAATTCCTGGTTAATTTCAGATAATGTACAAATGGCACCTCAAGAAGTAGAAGTAAGTTCTTATTTAGTTGGACAAGTAGATTCTACAGTAAATATTAAAGATTTTAATAATTTTAAATTATAATTTAATTATGACTGTTATATATTATAACAGTCATATAATTATGTTATTTTTAATCATATTAATTATATTTAATAAATGACAAACTTTTATTTTATTAAATAAAATAAAGAAAAAATTGATCCTAATAATAAACAAGAAAAAATAAATTTTTCTTTATTATTAAATAATAAAAATTTTGGATTATATTTTTTAAAAATTATTAAAAATATTAATCCTGGAGCATATAAAATTAATGATAATAATAAATGTAAAGGTCCTGAAGCATATAATAACCATATACCATATATACAAGATCCCATACCTATAAATATGTGTAATATATTTTTATTATATAAAGATATTTTTAATAAATAAGCTCCAACTAAAAAATAAGGAATTAATATCATTTCAGATGATAAAACTAATAAATTATTATAATTTGATTTTGTTAAAAAGATTAAAATTAAACATAATTGCATACTACTGCTTGTAAACCAAAGTGAAAATGAAGGTGCTTTATTAATATTTTGTTTAGAAAAACATTTAGGAAATATTCCATGTTTTGAAGCTATACATGGAACTTCAGCGGCCATAATTGCCCAACTTAAATAAGCACCACAAACTGATATAATTAATCCTAAAACTATAACAATATTACCCCAATTACCAATTAATACTGTCATTAGACCTGCCATAGAAGGATTTCTCATATTAGCTAAATCTATTCTATTAATAATTCCTAATGATAATAATGTAACTAATAAATAGATACATAAAGCAATAAAAACTGCTAATAATGTAGCTTTACTTATATCTTTTTTATTTTTAGCTTTAGAAGATAAAATTACAGCTCCTTCTACTCCAATAAATACCCATAAAGTAATTAACATTGTATGTTTTACTTGTTCCCATATTGGTACACCAAATTTTATTCCAGTAAAATCAATATTAAATTTTTTTAAATTAAAAGCTAATATAGATAAAAATATAAATATACTTAATGGAAGTAATTTTCCTAAAGTAGCAATTATATTAATAATTGCAGCAGTTTGTGTACCATTTAATAATAAAAAATGTATAGCCCAAAGTAAAATAGATGCCGCTAATAAAGATATCCATGTATTACCACTTCCAAATATGATAAAATCAGAATGATCAGTAAAAAAACTAATTGCAGAAAAAACAATTACTAAATATGAAACATTTGCTATAACTGCACATAGCCAATAACCCCAAGCAGAACAAAATCCAATGAGTTCCCCAAATCCATCTTTAGCATATGCAAAAATACCACCATCAAGATTAGGTTTTAATTTGTGAAGTAATAACATTGAAACAGCTAAAAAGGTGATGCCTATACCAGTAATAATCCATCCTATAATTAACGCAGCAGGACTCGCAATAGCCGCCATATTTTGTGGTAAACTAAAAACACCTGCACCTAACATAGAACTAATAACTAAAGCTGTTAATGATTTAAGATCTAATTTTTTATCCAAAATAATTCCTTTAAATACATAAATTTTTATTCAAATCATGTAAATTTAAATAAAAAATATTTTTAATATTAAAATGTTTAATTATTAAAAATAATATTTTATAAAAAATTTTTTATTATATAATTACACAGGATTATTTATGTCAATAAAATTAATTTTTAAATCATAATTATTTTTTAACCACTGACTTAACATAATTATACCACCTTTTTCAGTAGCATGATGTCCTGCTGATATGAAATTTACACCATATTCTGTAGCAATATGTATAGTTTGTTCTGATACTTCACCTGTAAGAAAAACTTCAATATTAAAATCTACTATTTCTTCAAAAAATTTTTGACCTGCTCCACTACACCAAGCAATATTGTTTATAATTTTAGGAGCATTTTTTCCAAAATGTAAAGGAGTACGATTTAATTTACATTTAATAATATTTATTAAATCTTTTATATGTAAAGGAGGATTAAAACTACCATAAAAAACAAAAGGATTTATTTTACCTATAAAGTTAATATTTAATAAATTTGCTAAAAAAATATTATTACTTAAATTATTATTAATATCTAATGGAATATGCCAACTATATAAATTGATATCATTAGATAATAATGTTTTTAGACGATAACGTTTTAATCCTTTAATAATTAAAGATTCATTTTTCCAAAAATATCCATGGTGTACTATGATTGCATCAGCTTTTTTTAAAACAGCTATATTTAATAAACTTTGGCATGCACTTACACCTGTAATAATATTTGTAATATTATTTTTACCTTCTATTTGTAATCCATTAGGAACATAATCATTAATATTAATAGAATTTAATTTATTGTTAATAATTTTTTCTAATTCAATATTATTTATCATTTTATTTTAAAATAAATATATATATAATACTAATAGAATTGATATTATTTTATAAGTTGAATACTAGTTTATATTTTCATTATATTTATTTATCTTTTTTTTGTTATATAAGTATATAATAATTATATAATATTCAAAATTTAAAATAAACAATATTTTATTAATAAAAGGAACACAATATAAATGTTTGAAAATTTACGTAATAAATTATCAAAAACATTATCTAAAATTAGTAATTATGGTAGATTAACAGAAAAAAATATAAAAGATACACTAGATAAAATATCTAATACTTTATTAGAAGCAGATGTATCATTTAAAGTAGTTAATAATATTATTCATAATCTTAAAAAAAATGCTATTGGAAAAAAAATTAATAATAGTTTTACTCCGGGACAAGAATTAATTAAATTAATTAAAAATAATTTAATAAAAATTATGGGTGAATCTGATATTAATATCAATTTGGCTGTTCAACCACCAGCAGTGATTTTATTAGCAGGTTTACAAGGTGTGGGTAAAACAACTAGTGTTGTTAAATTAGCGTATTTTTTAAAAAAAAAATATAAGAAAAAAATAATAGTTGCTTCCACTGATATTTATAGACCTGCAGCTATGGAACAATTAAAAATTTTATCTCAACAAATTAAAATAGATTGTTTTAATTCTAATAAAAATATTTCTTCAGAAAAAATTTCTCAAAATGCACTAAATTATGCAAAAATTAATTTTTATGATATATTAATTATAGATACATCTGGAAGACTACATATAGATAATAATATGATGGATGAGTTAAAAAATATTCATAATCATGTTAATCCTATAGAAACTATATTTGTTGTAGATTCGATGACAGGACAAGATGCAGTTAATAGTGCTTATGTTTTTAATAAAATATTACCATTAACAGGAATTTTTTTAACAAAAACAGATGGTGATTCAAGAGGTGGTGCTGCTTTATCAATTAGATATATAACTAACAAACCAATAAAATTTATTGGTACTGGAGAAAAAATAGATAAAATAGAGATTTTTTCTCCTAAAAAAATTGCTATTAGAATTTTAGGCATGAAAGAAGAACTATCTTCTATTAAAGATATTGAAAATAAAATTAATAATATAAAAAATCACAAATTGATAAAAAAATTTAAAGATGGAAAACAATTTAGTATTGTTGATTTTTTAAATCAAATAAAACAAATAAGCAAAATAGGTAATAATAATATTACAAAATTAATAAATACAATGAGTTTACGAAATATAAACCATACAATTAATCCAATATCTAGTTTTATTAATACAAATAATAATATTATTATAGAAACACAAAATATTATTAATTCTATGACTGTTATGGAAAAATTAGATATTAATATTATTAACTATTCAAGAAAAAAAAGAATATCTATGGGTTCTGGTGTTTCTATACAAAAAATTAATGTTATATTTAAACAATATAGTCAATTTAAATTAATATCTAAAAAAATGAAAAATAATTATGGAATAAAAAAAATGTTTCGTAATATAAAAAATGTTTTTCCAAAAAAGTTTTTTTAAAATATTTAATGTAAGGTAAAGGTATTATAATATGGTAAAAATTCGCTTATCTCGTCACGGAATAAAAAAAAAACCTTTTTATCAAATAGTTGTTATTAATAATAAAAGTCCTAGAGATGGACGTTTTATTGAAAGAATTGGTTATTTTAACCCATTTTATTCAAAAAAAACTAATCATATTAAAATTAATAAAGATAAAATTAATTTTTGGTTATCTAAAGGAGCAGTTATTTCTAAAAGGGTTAATTTTTTAATAAAACACAGTAATTAAAAATTATTAAATATATGAATATAGTTCTAGGTCAATTTGGTTCAGTATATGGTATAAAAGGGTATATAAAATTATTTTCTTATACTTTTATTAAAAGTAATATTTTTGTTTATAAAAATTTATTTATCATTAATAATGAAACTAAAATATTTCCAATAATATTTAAGAAATGGATATTTAATAATAATTATTATATTGTTAAAATTATTAATTTTAACGAACGTAATGATTTAATTAAATTAGTAAATTACAAAATATATATTTTATATAATTATTTAATAAAATATAAAAATATAGATGAATATTATTGGAATGATATCATTGGATGTAAAATTATTAATGTAAATAATTATAAAAATTTAGGAATAGTAAAAGACATTATATCAACAGGATCTAATGATGTACTTATTATAGAATCTGTTGCTATTTCAAAAAATAAAAAAAATATTAAAAAACAATTAATTCCTTTTATTGAAAATCAAGTAATAAAAAATATTAATTTAATAAAAAATGTTATTGAAGTTGATTGGAATTTTAATATTTATTAATATAAGAGACATTATGTGGTTTGGTATTATTAGTTTATTTCCTGAAATGTTTAAGTCAATTATTGATTATGGAATTACTAGTAAAGGAATTAAAAAAAAACTTTTAACATTAAATTTTTGGAATCCTCGAGATTATACAAAAAATAAATATCATAATGTAGATTGTAATATTTATGGTGGTGGAAGTGGAGTTATATTAAAAGCTGAACCGTTAATAAAAGCTATTCATGCCGCAACACAAAAAGTAAAAAAATCTGTTAAAACCATTTATTTATCTCCTCAAGGCAAACAAATTAATAAATTATATGTAAATAATTTATTAACTTATAAAAACATTATATTAATTTGTGGTAGATATAAAGGTATAGATGAACGTATTATACATTCTTATATAGATGAAGAAGTTTCTATAGGAGATTATATTCTTAGTGGTGGAGAATTACCGGCTATGATTTTAATCGATATTTTATCTAGATTAATTCCCGGTGTTTTAAATAAAAAATCTTCAAATGATACAGATTCTTTTTTTAATAACGGTTTATTAGATTGTCCAAATTATACTAGACCAAGAATTTTAAAAAATAAAGAAAAAGTTCCAGAAATTTTACTATCAGGACATCATAAAAAAATAAAAAAATGGAGATTACAACAATCCCTGGGTTATACATGGTTAAAGAGACCAGATTTGTTTAAAAAAAAAAAATTAACAAAAGAAGAAAAAATATTATTTAATGAATTTAAAAATGATTTTTTTAAAAAAAATTTATAAAATAATATATTATTAGGAAATATTAATGAATATTATTGATTCTCTAGAAAAAGAACAAATAAAAAAAAATATAATATCTCTTTTATTTAGACCTGGAGATACATTAGAAATAAAAGTTTGGGTTGTTGAAGGTTCTAAAAAAAGATTACAATTATTTGAAGGAATTGTAATTGCTATACGAAAAAGAGGTTTAAATACTTCTTTTACGGTAAGAAAAATATCCAATAATATTGGTATTGAACGTGTATTTCAATTATATTCAAAAGTAATTAATTCTATAACTATAAAAAAACATGGATATGTTAAAAAAGCAAAATTATATTATTTACGTAAATTAACAGGAAAAGCAGCACGTATAAAAGAACGTTTAATTTAATATAAAATTATTTAATAAATCAGTTTTAAAATTTTTTATATAGATAATTTTTTAAATAGATAATCAAATATATTATTAACAAATAATAAAATTATTTATAAAGTTTTGTTAAAATACGATTTTCTAAATTAGAAAATCGTATTATTTTAGATTTTATTGATTTAAATAATATTGAATTTGTACTATAAATTGATATTGTTATTTTTGATCTTGTAATAGCAGTATAGATTAATTCTCTAGTTAATAACGATGAATATTTATTAGGTAATACTAAAGATATATTATCAAATTCTGAACCTTGTGATTTATGAACAGTAATTGCATAAGCAATATCATATTTAGGTAAATTATCAATAATAATATTATGATATTTACCATTAGATAAACTAAATTTAACTTTTAATTCATTATCTGACGTATCTAAAAAAGTAATACCTATATCACCATTATATAAATTTAAAAAACTATTATTTTGAGTAATAATAATAGGTCTACCTATATACCAATTATTTTTTCTATAAGTATTATCTAAGATATTGTTTTTAAAAAATTCATTTTCTAGTTTATTATTAATTTCTCTTGTACCAAATATTCCATATTTTACTGCACATAAAATTTGGTATGTATTAAAAATATTAAATATATAATGGATATCATTTTTTGTATTTATATAATCAAAATATTTTTTATATTCTATAATGAATTGATTTATCATTAATTTATATTTTGTTTCATTATTAATGTTGATAAATTTAATATCACTAAATGTTTGATTTAAAAATAAATTTTTAATTTTTTTAACATTTCCTTTTCTAATTAAAGTAGCTAATTGGTTTATTCCTGAATTATATTCATAACGATAATTATGTTTTAATAAACTAATAAAATTACGTAAAAACAAATATTTATTTTTGTTTTTATTTTCTTTTTTTACATTATAATCAATCACATTATATAACCATTCTGAATATTCTTTTGTAAAAGTAAATTTTTTAAAATTACAAATATCTTTAAAAATATAACCAATTTCTATTGGAGGTAATTGATTATCATCACCTAATAAAATTAGTTTACTATCAACAGATAAAGCATTTAATATTATTGACATTAAATTTAAATCAACCATAGAAGCTTCATCTATAATTAATAAATCAGTAATTAATTTATTATTATTATTATATATAGTTTCTTTATTATACATATTAATTTTTAATAAACGATGAATAGTTGTTGCTTTATAGGGAATATTTTTTTTTTCTTCTTTAGTGATTAAATAATTATTTTTTATAAAATAATTATTAATTGATTCTGTTAATCTATTAGCTGCTTTACCTGTGCTAGCAACTATTTTAATAGTTAATGGAATAGAATATATTTTTATAAAAAATAAAATTAATTTTGCTATAATATTTGTTTTGCCTGTACCAGGAGAACCTGTAATTATACTTATTTTATGAGTAAATGCCATAGCTACAGATATTTTTTGATGGATATCACTTGATTTAAATAAAATATTTAATATTTTTTTTATATTATTTTTTTTTGGTAAGATAAAATAATTATTAATTACATTTTGAATAATAATATTTTCTTCTTGCCATACTCTATATAAATAGAGACAATTATCTTCTATTACTAATGGTGTAACTTTCTTACCATTACCAATAATACTATAACCTAATAAATTTTTTTCTTGTTTCGTAAAATTGTTTATTAATTGTATTTCTTTTTTGGATAAAAATATTTTATTTTTTTTCAATATGCTTTTTATATTAAATTTTAATAATGGTAAACAAACATTCCCTTTACTAATAAAATAACTAAGATAAGCAACAACAAACATTAAATATGGTTCATTTTTAGATGCCATTATATATGCAAATTGTAAATCAATTAGACGAATAAAATTATTTTTACACAATTTTTTTAAAAAATAATACATATTATTATTAATTTAATTATATGAATAAAGAATTTAAGTAATTAATTGATCTAATTTTTTAATTAATTCATAAGATGGTCTTACTTCCCAAATACCATTTGAATTATTTTCTATATTGTTAATACCTCTAATATATAAATATATAACACTTCCAAAATGTTTTTCATAATTATAATTTTTAATACGAGAGCAAAGATATTTATGTAAAGCTAATGTATATATTTGATATTGTAAATCATATCTATTTAAACATATATTTTTTTCCATATATTTTTTAGTATATTTATTATAATTTTTTCCTAACCAATTAGATTTATAATCTATTAAATAATATTTTTTATTCCATAAAAATACTAGATCAATAAATCCTTTTAATATTCCTTGAAAATCATTATTTAATTTCGGTAACTTTCTGGATATTTTATCATATTTACATATTATATTATATAATTTCATAATACATAATTTATTATTTATATGTAAATAAAATTCTAATTCTGTTATTTTATTTTTATTTTGTATTTTATTTAAAATAATTTTATCTATTCCTAATGGATGATGTAATATATTTGTTAACCATTTTATTAATATTGTATACCAAGAACAATCAATTTCTTTATTAAATAATTTTTTTTTAATAAAAGAATATAAAATTTTTTTAGTAAAATCCAATTTTTCGAAAATTTCATGTAAAATAATTCCAATTTTTTTACCCGTAGGAAATGTATGCGATGTTTTCTTGATTTTTTTTTTAGAGTTAAATAATTTATATTTATAAATATTGTTATTTAAATTTAAATCATTTTTAATAATTGAATAACTTGTAATTAATATTGTTTGATATTTAAAAATTTTTAATTTTTTATTACAGTGATAATTATTTTTTTTTTCTATAAGATAAATAGGATTATATTGTATTTGTTTTTTTTTAGTTATAATTTTAATTTCAATATCTTTATTTTGTAAATTAAATAATAAATTTTGAAAATTTTTATGATCTATATAACCTTTATTATTTATTAAAAATTCTACAGCATTTCTATGTGGAAAATATTTTTGATATTTTATTTTAGTATTTTTAATATTGCCTATACCAATACTACAATGAAAAATTGATCTAGTTAAAGATACATATAATAATCGTAAATTTTCTGATAATAATTCTTCTAATGCATATTTTATGCTATCGTTATTTTTATTAAAATCTATAATAGTTTTTAACGTTTTTCTATCATGATAAATTATTCCTTCATTATTTATTAAATCTAAAAAATTAGAAGAAATAAAAGGTATCCATACTAATGGAAATTGTAATCCTTTAGCTTTATGAATAGTAATTATTTTTATTTGATTAGAATCATTTTGTATTCTTATTTGTTGTTCAAATGATCTATTATTTGGAAAAGAAATTTGTTTTATTAACCATAAAATAATTTGTTTTTTGTTTTTAATTTTTAAAAACTCTATTTCTATTAATTCTGCTATATGTAATATATTCTGTATTTTTTTTTTATGAAAATTATTAATTATATTTTTTTTAAATAAAAAATTTTTTTTTAAAAAAATATTTTCTAACATTAATAAAATTCCATTTTTATTCCATAAATTCCTGTATTTAATAAATTGATTAATACTTTTTTCTAAAAAATATTGTTCTTTTTTATAATCTAAATTAGATAAATCTATATTAAATAAATTACTTGCTAAAATATTTTTTAATTGTTTTATTTTATGTGGTTCTAAAATAGATTTTAATAATAATACTAATTCTTTTGCTTCTATTGTTTCAAAAACACTATTAGTGTTAGACAAATATATAGAAGGAATATTAAATTTAATGAATTCTTTTTGTATAATATTAGCTTCATATTTATTACGTACCAATACTGTTATATCTGAAATAGTAATAATATTACTACTATTTTTATTTTTTTGTAAAAAAATTTTTTGTTCTTGACCTAAAATAAGCCATTTACAAATTTCATAAGCACACTTATATGATATTATTTGTCTATATGAATTTAAGTTCGTTTCTTTAGGTAAAAACCAGATAGTAATACCTGGTTGAATAATATCATTTACAATAAAATTATAATTTAATTTTTGTTTAACATATGATGTTGGATAAAAAATTATGTTTTTAAAAAAAAAAGGATATTTACAGTTAGAAAATATTTTATTAACACCATTAATCATAGTTTTAGATGATCGCCAATTATTTTTTAATGTGTAACGATTTTTAATTTCAAGAGAAGCTTTAATATAAGTAAAAACATCAGCACCTCTAAAAGAATAAATAGCTTGTTTGGGGTCTCCTATTAATATTAATGTACAATTAGATTTATTTATATATATTTTTTTAAAAATATTATATTGTTGAATATCTGTATCTTGGAATTCATCTATTAATGCAACAGGATACAATTTTCTTATATCTTTTGCTAAATTTTTATTTCCATCAAATTTATTTAATGATTTATTTAATATTAATAATAAATCATTGAAACTAATTTGTTCATTTTTTTCTTTATTTTTTTTTATTAAATATTTAATATATTTTATAGCTTTAATTATTATTAAAGTTTTTAAACTAATTATTTTATTTAAATATATATCTATATTTTTAAATAATATATGTTTAGGAAACTTTTTTTCATTTATAGTTTTTGTAATTAAAACATTTTGAGAAAATCTTTTTAATTGTTCTGGAACAAAATTATCTTCAGTATTTTTCACTGACCATTGATTTATATTTTCTATCCAAAATTTTATAGATTTATTATTATAAATATGTTTATTAATATGAGATTCTGTTATTATATTTATAATAATATCTTTATATTTCATCCATTGTTTTTTTAAAAATTTAATGTTTTCAATATTTTTATTAAATTGTTCTACTAAATTAATATTTTTTAAATAAAATTTAGGTAATTCAACTTTGGATAAAAATGGTAATAATTGATTTATTAAATCATTAGGAGTTGCCCAATATTTTAATATAATTTTTGCAATATTTTTTGGTAGAGGATACAAATATTTTCTCCAAAAACTTATAGATGCATTATATTGTAAATAAATTTCATTATTAATTAATTTTTTATTATATATAAAACCATTGATTTCATAATTTTTGATATTTAATATTTTATGACAAAATGAATGAATAGTTAAAATTGTTGCATTATGAAAATTTAATTCTGCTTTTAATAAAATTAAACTTGCTTTATATAAATTTTTTATTTCTTTTAGAAAATTATTAATAATAGGATATGGACTATTACCTTTTATACATGCTATACGTAATATTTTTATACTATTTTTTATTCTTTTACATAAATCTTGTGTAGAAACATCAGTAAATGTAACTACTAATATTTCTTCAACTGATAATGGAATATTAAATCCATTATTTTTATATAAACCTAATAAAAAACGTAAATAAATAATAATTATTGTAAAAGTTTTTCCAGTACCAGCTGAAGCTTCTATTAAACATTTTTGGTTTAAATTATCCATAAAAGGATTAAATTCTTTAATTTTTGTTATATTTTGCATCATATAAATATAAATAAAATATTTTATTTCATATAAAAAATGATAGGTAAAAGCCATTTTTCTATTAATTTTATAGTTTTTAACCAATTTTTTTCATTAAAAAAATAATTTAATCTGTTAAAATAAACATTATTATATTTTCCAATAAAATTAGAATTTATATTCCAAAAATAAAAAAAAATATTTTTTGCTTTTTTTTGTGTAAAATTATCATAATTAATACATTTATTTTTTTTGTCGTAACAATAACATAACCATTTCCAAGAACTTTGCATAGGTAACATAATCGGAATATTTAACCCATGTATATATCCATCAATATATTTTTTTAATAAAATGATTGCTATATCAGGTTTAATATAATTAAAAATATATTGTGTATTTTTAAATCCTATAATTTTTGAAATAAATTTTTCTTCTTTTTTAATATTTATTATACATAAAATTAAATGTTCAATCCAAAATGATATAATAGATTTTATATCTATAATTTTAGGTTCATATTTTATGAAACCTTCAATATAACTTATAAGATTTATTGTTCCATATAATGTTATTCCAGAAATATTTAAATTAATATATTTAATTATATTATCATATTTATATGATTTTAAATTATTTAATAATTTATATATATTTTTTTTATTATTATCCCATAATATTTTTCCATAGTTACCATAAGGTAAAATTCCTTTGTTGAGATAATTATAATAAATCAAATTAATGTTTGTATTAAGAATTAAAGAATGTAATATTTTTATATTAATTTGATATTTTGTTAAATAATCAAGTGAAAAAGGTTCTATTTCTGAAAATTGAATTTGATTTAAATCTTGTAAATATACTCCTAATCTTTGATTAAAAAATCCTTTTAAAGGATCTTTCCAAAAATATAAAATATTTTTTAATATAACTTTTTTTATTTTTAAAATTGATAATTTTTTATAAAAAATGTTTTTTTTATTTAAAAAACCATAGTTATTTATATTAAAATTTATAAAAATATTTTTTTTTTGATTAATATGACATATATGATCAATAATATAATTATAAATTTTATTTTTTTTAATCTCATAGTTATCAGAAATATATTCTAATAATTCAGTAATTAGAATAGAAGGATATTTTTTATCATAATTTATATTTTTATTATCAATGTAACTTAAATATAATTTTTTTTTAGAAGATATTAATAACTCAAGAAAAAAATATTTTGCTTGATCTAAATTATTTTTATCATTTTGTTTAGGATACTTTTTTATTAAATTAAAAATTACTGGATATGAATATTTAGGATAATATTTACTATTCATACCTATTACAAAACTAGCTTTAAAGGATATACAATTTAATTGTCCAAAATTACAAAAATTAATTTTATTGTAAGAATAATTAAATTGTTTTTTTTTCTTTTTTAATAATATTTGAAATTCTTTTATAATAATATCAATGGATATTTTTTTTTTATAATTTATATTTATTCCATTATCAATAAATAAAATAATATTTTTAAATATATGTTTCATATACTTATTTGTATAAATATTTGAACAAAAAAATTCTGAATATAATTGTATTAGTTTTTTTTTCCAATTTTTGATTAATTGTTTTTTTTTTAATCGTTTTTTCCATTTATATAATGTAAATAAAAAATAAGTAAATTTTCCTAATAGTTCTCCTAATACTCCAAATGTACCGTTATAAGGAATTATACTCTTCCAACTTCCTGAATTATTATCTATAGCATATCCATATAACATACGATATAATCCAAATTTCCAAGTATATTGATCTTTAGGCAAAGAAAGATTTTTAAAATTACTAAAATCTAACCCATATTTTATACCAATATCATTTATCCAATAACGAAGATATATTAAATCATCTTCATTATTCATGAAAAACTTTTTTGAAATTTCATTATTATCTAATAAATAAAATATTTCTTCAGGATAAAATTTTTTTGTTGATAAATTTAATAAAAAAAAAATGTATCTGGGATATCAAACATATTTTTTTTATTAATATCTAGATAAATATTAAAAGGTAAATTTTTTTTATTAAAAATAGAATAAATAAAAGGTAGATAAATTTCTAAATTAGGCGAAATGACAATAATATCATGTAAATAATAATTATTATTATTAATTAATTTAATAATATTAATTGATAAAAATTCTATTTCTTGTTTAGCATCTGTAAAAATGTTTACTTGTATAGAATCATCTGTAATATTAATTTTTTTTTTATTCTTTAATAAAGAATTATTTTGTAATAATAAAATATCTTTTTGTATATTATTTAATAAATTTGTAGATTTTATTTTTACAAATGATTCTATCATTCTTGACTGTAAATTTATTAGTTTATTTATATTATTTAATCCATAATTTCCCCAAGAAAATAACAATGAATTATTAAATTTATCATTTTTATTTATTTGAATATTATCCCAATAATGTATACAAGGATTTTTAATCAAAATATGAATTTCTATATAATCTGTTAATTTTTCTAATAATTGTAAATATATTAAAGGTATATTTTGTGTTTCTAAAATAAATATTCTTTCTGGTAAAACAGAATATTTTATTTTTTTTATATTTTTAATATTGATAATATAATTATATAATTTACTTAAATACCATAACTGTTTACCTAATATTATTTCATTATATCTAATTAATTTTTTCCATAATTTAGCTTGCCAAATATGATCTTTATCATTTGTAAGAAATATTTCTGTATTTTTTTCCCATAAAAACAACCATTTTGGACGATATTTTTGGTATTCATCATATAAATTAGCAATATGAATTGATATTTGAAATAAATAATTAGTATTTTTTATATTACTTAAATATTTTTTAAAATTTTTAAATTCAGGTAAAACAATTATTTCTGGAATGATATTCATCAGTTGCCAAATAATCATTTTTTTATTAAAGATATTTTCTTTTGTAATTTTTGGAATAATTTTTATAAATAAATCCCAAATAAATTTTTCTGGATTAATGTAATTAATATTAGCATGTATTCCTATTATTTTAGATAAATTAATCTTTAAATATGGAATTAACGTTAAATCAGATAAAATTATAATTTCTGTTTGTAATGGATTATTTAATGGATTTTTTAAAATATTATATTTTATTAAATTTAATAAAATATCCAAATCATTAGAATGATATGTTGTAAACATGTTATTAATGTTATTAATTTTTATTAATTATATTAGTAATTTGATTATATAAAAAATATTTTTAGTTTATTTTATGATGAATTAATCAAATTTTTTTGTGTAGTATGATATAATATCATTAGAAATCCTATAAAAACCATTGGTAAAGATAATATTTGACCCATAGTTATATAATTAAAAAATAAACCTAGTTGTACATCAGGTTCCCTAAAAAATTCTACGAAAATACGAAATATACCATAAAACAATAAAAACATACTGGTATTATATCCTAATATTTTTCTTTTAACAAATTTTATATTTAAAATAATAAATAATATTAATCCTTCTAAAAAAAACTCATAAATTTGTGATGGATGTCTAGGTAGATTACCATATTTTATAAATAAATATATATAATTTTGATTATTTTGGATATAGATCAAATCTGATTGAGTTGAATTAGGAAATATTATTGCCCATGGAATATTAATAGCGACTCTTCCCCATAATTCACCATTAATAAAATTTCCTATTCTTCCCATTCCTAGACCCAATGGTACTAATGGAACAATAAAGTCAGTTAATTGTAAAAAATTTTTTTTATAATAAATAGAATATATAAAAATTACTAAAATTGCTCCAATTAATCCTCCATGAAAAGACATACCACCTTCTCTTACTTGAAATAAAGATATAGGATGAATTAAAAAATATTGTAAATTGTAAAATAATGTATATCCTAACCTACCGCCTAATAATAATCCTATAAAAGATAAATATAATAAAATTTCATTTTCTTTATAATTCCAATATAAATTATTATGTGATTTTAATTTTAATATATTTACTATAAATAAAAAACTAATTAAATACATTAAACTATACCAATAAATATTAATACCATATATTGTAATAGCAATTGGATTAATTTGTGGAAAAGATAAATATTGTATATTCATTTTATTATTATTTAAAATAATTATTTTAAAATATTTTTTTAATAGGTACAACTTATATGTATATAAAAAAAATTTTTTCTAATAATATTATTAATGAAAAAATATTGTTTTTTAGAGCTACACTAATGACAGGTCATTGTTTAAATGATATTGCAGAATGGTTAAATTTTAAAATTCCAACAAATTTAAATAAAGATAAAGGATGGATAGGTAAATTAATTGAATTATATTTATTAGGAAAACAACAAAAAAACAGATTTAATCAAGACATACCCCAAATAGGTATAGAAATTAAAACTATTCCTATTGATGTAAAAGGAAATACTATTAATAATACATTCATATGTTATTTACCTTTAACAAATAAAAATTTTCTTATTTGGAAAGAAAGTACATTATATAGTAAATTATTAAAAATTTTATGGATTCCTATTATAACTAAAAATAAAAATATTCCTTTTGAAATGAGAGTAATAGGAAAGCCTATTATATGGAAACCTTCAAAAAAAAATTATAAAAACTTATATAATGATTGGATTGAATTAATGAAATTACTTATTTCTGGTAAAATAGAATGTATCAATCATTATAATGGTACTATTTTATTAGTAAAAACAAAATCTAATAAAAATAAATTAATAAAAACTATAAATCAAAATAATGAAATTATATTAACATCACCTAGAGCTTTTTATTTAAAAAAAAAATTTACAAAAACATTATTTATAAATTCATAAATAATGTTTTAAAAAAATTTATATATTCATTATTTTTTTAAAATATGATTTATTAAAAAAAAATTTATATATAAAATAACAATTTTTGTTAAAAAATATTTTTATAAATTTATTTAATTATATTAATATATAAATATATTTAATAATAAAAAATAATTTATTTTTATAATTTAATAAAGTTCTAAATTAATTAATTCTTGTATTTTTTGATGACGACGAATCTCTCTTGGAATACCATTTTCAATTAATATTTCTGGTATTAAAGGTCTACTATTATAATAAGATGACATAGATGCTCCATAAGCTCCTGTATCATGGAAAATTAAATAGTCTCCAACATTAACATTTGGTAATGAACAAAATGTTATTTCTCCATTATCTAACTGTGTAAATACATCTCCTGCTTCACATAAAGGACCAGCAACTATAGATTTTATTTTTGGTAAATATGACATATCTATTCCTTTTGAAGAAATAGCAGATATATAATGATAACTACCATACATTGCAGGTCTCATAAAATCATTGAAACCTACATCTACTAAAATAAATTTTTTTTCTTTTATTTCTTTTATAGCCCATATTTGGCATACTAATATTCCTGATTCTGCTACTAAAAATCTTCCTGGTTCAATTTCTAATTTTATTTTTTTTTGTAAATGATTATTAATAATGTTACGTGTTTGATTCCATAATTGATAATAATGATTTGTATCAATAATTTGATCACATAGTTTATATGGAACAGATAAACCACCACCTGCAGATATTACATTGATTTTAGGAATATAAGGTTGTAATACATAACTAACCATAGCATTACATACTTTTTTTAAGTGAGAATAATTAACACCTGAACCTATATGAATATGCATTCCTATTAATTTTAAATTATATTTATTTATAATTGTAATGGCTTTTTTTAAATCTGTATACCAAATACCATGTTTACTATTTTCACCACCAGTGTTAGTTTTTTTGCTATGTCCATGTCCAAAACCTGGATTAATACGTAACCAAATATTATGATTTTGAGATAATGTACCTAATTGATGTAACATATCTATAGAACCAACATTCACAGTAATATTTAAATCTATGATACGCTGTAATGTACTAAAATCGAAAATATCTGCTGTAAAAATAATATCATCTTTATTTTTATGATTATATCCAGCTGCTATTGCTCTTTCTATTTCTCCTAAAGATACTGCATCTACTTTTACACCTTCTTTTCTCATTAATTTTAAAATATTAATGTTAGAACATGCTTTTTGAGCAAATCTAACAGTATCAAATTTTTTCAATTGTAAAATACGTTTTTTTATAGTTTCTGCACAATATAACCAAATTGGAGAATTATATTTTTTTATAATAGAAAATATAGTTTTTGTTAAAAAACCATTTTTATTATGATAAAAATCAAATATTTGTGTCATAATTACTATAACCTATAATATTTTAGTAATTTTTAATAAAATTAATAGTTTATTAAATTAATAATTTTTTGATATATATAAAATATATCTTGTATATATTTATATAATATTTAATTTATTGTATAAATATTTTTATATATATATTAAATATAATTTTTGATTATAACAAAATAAATTATATAAAATTTAATTTTTAATTATTATTCATAATACAATTTATATGTATAAAAAAATACTTCAACGTATAAAAATACGTAATAAATATAAAAAATTAAGAAAAGATTTTTCTTTTATAAAAAAAAATATATTAGATAATATTATTACTAATAAAGTTATAAACTTTATTTCATTTAAAAAAAATCAAAATATAGGTTTATATATTTCTTTTTTAGGAGAAATAAATACAAATTTATTAATTAAAAATTTATGGTTACAAAATAAAACTGTTTATATTCCTATTATAGATCCAAATATTAAAGGTAAATTATTTTTTTCTAAATATACTCCAAATACAATATTGACATTTAATAAATTTAATATATTAGAACCTAATATTCAAAAAGAATCCTTATTTTTGATAGATATATTAGATATAATAATAGTACCAATTGTATCATTTAATGAAAATCGTTATAGATTAGGAATGGGTGGTGGATATTATGATAGATTATTAAAAAAAATTAATAATACTTTACCTATAGGTATAGCTTATGATTATCAATTAAATCATAATTTTCCTATTTGTAAGTGGGATATTCCATTACCAGTAATCATTACACCATCTAAAATATGGTTATAATATATAATAAAATTTTTTATTAAATATTGTTTAAAATTAAATTTATTATAATTTATAAAAAAATTATATTAGTTACTAATTACTTATAGTAATTAGTAGCCAAGATCATTGATCTGTGCTATTTATTAAATTTTATAATAATTATATTTCTAAATAATAATTTTATAATTATTATATACATTTAAATATATAAATTATTTAAAATAATAAATTAATTAAAAATTAGGAAAAAATAATGTTTCAAAAAGAAATTATTATTAATAATACTCATGGTTTGCATATTCGTCCAGCAGCCCTCTTTGTAAAAGAAGCTAAAACTTTTATATCTGATATAACAATTACATCTAATGGAAAAACAGTTAATGCTAAAAGTTTATTTAAAATACAAACTTTAGGTATGACTAAAGGAACTTCAATTATTTTGACAGCTTGTGGACAAGATGAAAAAAAAGCAATAGAACATTTAGTAAAAATTATTGAAAAATTATAATATATGTATAAATGTAAATAATTTAAGATAAAATTATCCTAGAGTATTAATAGAATAATTATAATAAAATAATTTTACTAATATTTATTAGATAATAAAATTTATATTTTAATAATATATTATTGAAATTAATAATATTTGATATAAAATCATTAGATAATAATAGAGGTAAATATGATTTCAGGAATTTTAGCTTCTCCTGGTATTGCTTTTGGTAGAGCATTTTTATTAAAAGTAGATGATATTATTATTAATCATAATAAGATTATGAATAATCAAATAGCATTTGAAATTAAAAAGTTTTTTGATGGACAAAAAAAATCAATTAAACAACTTGAATTAATTAAAAATAAATCAATTAAAAATTTTAATGATGATAAAAAATTTATATTTGAAGGACATATTATACTTTTACAAGATGAAGAAATGATTAAAGAAGTTATTTCACTAATTAAAAATAATTTTTTATCAGCTGATGCAGCTGTAAATTATGTAATAAAATGTCAAATAAAATCATTAGAAAATATTAAGGATGAATATTTAAAATCTAGAATAATTGATATTAAAGATATTGGGAATCGTTTAATAAGAAATATTTTAGGTAAAAATATTTTTAATTTAAGTGAAATAAAAAATAAAGTAATTTTAATTGCTAAAGATCTTACACCATCAGAAACAACTCAATTAAATTTAAAAAAAATTTTAGGATTTATTACAGATTTTGGTAGTCAAACTTCTCATACAGCAATAATAGCTCGTTCTTTAGAAATACCTGCTATTGTAGGTACAGGAAATATTACTAGTAAAGTAAAAACAAATGATTATTTAATACTAGATGGTATTAATAATAATATATATATTAATCCTAAAAATACAATAGTTGATAAAATCAAATTAATACATAATAAATTTATTTCTGAAAAAAACAAATTAATAAAATTAAGTAAATTACCAGCTATAACTAAAGATCACTTTAAAATTGAAATATGTGCTAATATTAGTTCATTAAAAGATCTAAATAATGCTAAAAAAAATGGTGCTGAAGGAATTGGATTATATCGTACAGAATTTTTATTTATGAATCGTAATTCTTTGCCTTCAGAAGAAGAACAATTTCATGCTTATAAAACAGTAGCAAAAAACATGTGTGGGAAAATTGTAATTATTCGTACTATGGATATAGGAGGAGATAAGAATATACCTTATATGAATTTACCTAAAGAAAATAATCCTTTTTTAGGATGGAGAGCTATTAGAATAACTATGGATCGTAAAGAAATATTACATACACAATTAAGAGCTATTTTAAGAGCATCAATATTCGGAAAATTATGTATTATGTTTCCAATGATTATTTCTATTGAAGAAGTTTATTTTTTAAAAGAAGAATTAAATTTTTTAAAAAAACAACTTCAAAATGAAAAACATAGTTTTAATAAAAATATTCCAGTAGGAATTATGGTAGAAACTCCTGCCTCTGCTATTATAGCTAATCATTTAGCAAAAGAAATTGATTTTTTTAGTATAGGTACAAATGACTTAACTCAATATACATTGGCTGTAGATCGTGGTAATGATTTAATTTCTCATTTATATAAACCTATATCTCCATCTATTTTCTATTTAATAAAAAAAGTTATTGATGCATCACATGCAGAAGGTAAATGGACGGGTATGTGTGGTGAATTAGCTAGTGATGAACATGTTGTTCCAATTTTATTAGGAATGGGATTAAATGAATTTAGTATGAGTTCAGCATCTATTCCTAAAATAAAAAGTATTATTAGAAATTTAGAAATGAATAAAGCAAAAATTTTAGCAGATAATATTTTATTACAATCTACTAATAAAGAAATTAATAATCTTATATCTGAATTTAATAAACAATATTAATATAATTTATACAAATTATACTTTAGGAGATATAAAATGAATTTTTTTACTAATATTTTTCAAAAAATTAAAAAAAAAATAACAAAAAAAACTACTACTATCAAAGTTTTAGCGCCTATTTCTGGAGAAATAGTTGATATAAAAACTGTTCCAGATTCTGTTTTTTCAGATAAAATTATAGGAGATGGAATAGCAATTAATCCTACAGGAAACTTTCTTGTAGCTCCAATAGATGGTACTATTGGAAAAATTTTTGATACTAATCATGCTTTTTCTATTATATCAAATAATAAAATAGAATTATTTGTACATTTTGGTATTGATACAATTAATTTAAAAGGAAAAGGATTTAAACGTATATTTAATTTTAAAGAAAAAAATATAGTTACAAAAGGAGAAGTAATAATTGAATTAGATTTAGATTATTTAATAAAAACAGCAAAATCTATATTAACTCCTATAGTAATTTCTAATGTTGAAGATATGAAATCAATAAAAAAATATTCTGGTAAAGTTATTGCAGGTATTGACCCAATATTAAAAATTACTAAGTAAAATAATATATTTTAATTTAATACATATTAATTTTAATATTATGTAAATATTTTAATTTAGGATTAGAAATATAAATAATAAATTTCAATTTTATAAAAAATTAAAAAATATTTCTTAAATAAGAAATTTTTATTAAAGAAATTTAATTAAAATCTAATAAAATAAAATTAGATAATGTTTTTATTATTAATTAATATAAAAGATATATATAATTTTATTACATATTTTATTTGTCTTGAATAAATATAAATAACATTTAATAGGTTATAAATCTCATTTATTATATTAATAATATAAATAATTATTTATTAAATATATTAATATTTAAATATTAGCATCATGATAAATTTCTTGTATATCATTATTTAATTTTAATAAATTTAAGAAAGACAAAAATTTATTTTTTGTTAAAGAATCTAGATTCTTTTTAATTAAAGGAATCATAGTTAATTTAAATTTTACTGGTTTAATTAAAAATTTTTTTATTTCTAATAAAAGAATTTTATATTTTTTTTTATGAAAAATTATATCAATAATTTTATCATTAAAAATAATGTCTTCAGCTTGTAACTTTTCAGCCATATCTATAATATTATCTAAATTATTTTTATAAATAAATGATATTTTAATTTTTTTTTTAAACATATAATAAACTGAACCACTATTTCCCAAATGACATCCTATTTTATTAAAATAGTTTCTTATTACAGATACTGTTCTATTTTTATTATTAGTTATACAATTGATAATTAATGCAATATTTCCTGGACCAAAACCTTCATAGAAAATATTTTTTATATTATCTGATAATATTTGTTTTTTTTTATTTAATTTTTTAAATAATATTTTTTCTATTGTAGATTTATTCATATTATTTGATAAACCTTTTTCTATAGCTAAACGTAACTTGGTATTATATTGTGGATTAATTACTCCTCCTAATTTACTAGCAGTATTTAACTCTCTAATAATTTTAGTAAAAATTCTATCTTTTTTTATATCTTGTGATGCTTTACGATAACGCATATTAGACCATTTACTATGTCCGGCCATAAAATTTCCTTTATGTTAATAATTTTTTATATATAAAATAATCCTAATTCTTTTAAAATATCTTGACTAATTAAGTTTGGGGATTGAGTCATTAAACATGTACCTGAATTAGTTTTAGGAAAAGCTATTACATCACGAATATTATTTGTTTTTGTAAGTAGCATAACTAATCTATCTAAACCTAAAGCTATTCCTCTATGAGGAGGTGTACCAAATTTTAAAGCTTCTAAAAAAAATCCAAAATCTTTTTTTTGTATTTGTTCGTCTATTTTTAATAAATCAAATATTATCTTTTGTATTTTATTATTATGTATTCTTCCTGATCCACTACCAATTTCATATCCATTAATCACTATATCATATGAATCAGCAAGAATATTTTCTGGATTATTTTGTAAATTATTTATATTGTATTCTACTGGTGCTGTAAATGGATGATGCATAGGAATAAGATTTCCTATTTTATCTTTTTTAAATAAAGGAAAATTAATTACCCACAAAGGAAACCATATATCTTTTTTTATTATATTGAAATCTGTAGACAATTTTTCTCTTAAAACACCCATAGAACTTAATGTTCCATTTATCTTTTCTGTACCTAGAAAAATTAAATCATCATTTTTAGCTTTATTACGCAAAATAATATTTTTTAATATTTGATCATTCATCAAAAAATTTAATGTATTATTTTTGTTAAATAGATTAATTAAATTATTATTTTGTATTTTAAAAATATTAAGGTCATTAGTACCATATTTATTCATATATAATGGATAAATATCCAACACTTTATTATTTATATTTTTAATATATTTATTTTCAATACAAATGGATATTATTCTTTGAATAATATTATTATTATTTTTTTTTTCTTTATTATTAGTAACTAATATATCTGTTAAATCTACTAATTTTAACGGATTTCTCAAATTAGGTTTATCTGTACCATAATTATTCATTGCATCATTAAATGTCATTATAGTAAATTTTTTTAAAGTAATATTTAAAAAATTTTTCCATAAACAAAATATCATTTTTTCTATTAAACTTCTAAAATTACTAAAATTAATAAAAGATGCTTCTATATCGATTTGAGTAAATTCTGGTTGACGATCTGATCTTAAATCTTCATCACGAAAACATTTAGCAATTTGATAATAACGGTCTAGTCCTGCAATCATTAGTAGTTGTTTAAAAATTTGAGGAGATTGTGGTAATGCGTAAAAATTTTTTTTTTGTATTCTGCTAGGAACTAAATAATCTCTAGACCCTTCTGGAGTAGATTTAGTTAGAATTGGTGTTTCAATATTTAAAAATTTATTTTTTTCTAAAAAAAATCTAATATAACTTGTAATATATGAACGTTTTTTTATTATTTTTGACATTTTTAATTGTCTAAGATCTATATATCTATATTTTAATCTAATTTCTTCTTTATTTGGAATGTTATTATTTATGGGTAATGATTTCGATTTATTTATTATAAATAAATTTGATGCTACTATTTCTATTTCTCCTGTTGGTAAATTTAAATTTTTTTTTTTTCTTTTTACTACTTTACCAATAACTTTAATACAAAAATCATTACGTAATGTTGTAGCTAATTTAAAAATTATTTTATTTAAAGAAGTAAAAACAATTTGTATAATTCCTTCACGATCTCTTAAATTAACAAAAATTAATTTACCTAAATTTATATAATTATCTATCCAACCATAAAGAACTATTTCTTGATTAAGATATTGTATATTAATTTCTCCACAATAAATTTTATTATTCATAACATATACCTATTATTTAAAATTTTAAAAAATTTGTTTTGACACTACTTAATTTTCTTTAAATAAAAAAATAAAAATTATTTTATCTTTCTAAGATTAGTAAAATACTAATATTATATTATAAATATTATTATAAAATAGGATAATTTTAAAAAATATAAATGTATTTATTTAAAATAAAATTTTTTTGTTAATTAAAAACTAACTGTACTGTTTATTTTTATTATATTAAGATTAAATCAATTTTTTTATGTATCCATATTAAATATATTTGTTATAATTAATATATTAATATAATTAATTAATTCATTTATATGATAATAAAAAATTTTGATTTTAATAAGTTTATTGATAGAAATAATAGTGATAGTTTAAAATGGAATAAATATAATAAAGATATTATACCTTTATGGATAGCTGATAGTGATTTTTCTTGCCCTCCATGTGTATTAGATGCATTAAAAAAAAGAATTAATCATGGTGTTTTAGGATATGGAATAATTCCAAAAAACTTATCAAAGATTATTATTGAAAGATTATGGAAAAATTTTAAATGGGAAATTAATCCGGAATGGATTATATATATTAATGGAGTGGTTTGTGGATTAAATTTAACCGTAAGAACTTTTACTACTAAGAAAAATTCTATAATTATACCAATACCTATATATCCTCCATTTATATATGCAACTAACTTAGTTAACAGACATAAAAAATATATAAAGTTAATTAAAAAAAATAATAGATTAATAATAGATTTTAATTTTTTAAATAAAAATATTGATGGTAATGAAAAATTAATAATGTTATGTAATCCACATAATCCTGTAGGAACAGTATATAAATATTATGAATTAGAAAAAATATTAGAATTTGTTAAAAAATATAATTTAATTGTTTGTTCTGATGAAATACATTGCGATTTAATTTTTGAAAAAAATACACATCATATACCTTTTGCATCTATTAATGATGATGCTGCAAAATGCACTATAACTTTTATGTCTCCTTCTAAATCATTTAATATCTCAGGATTAAATTTTGCAATTGCTATTATTCCAAATAAAAAGTTACGTGATAAATTTAATTTATTTAAAAAAGGTCTAAATCCTAACATAGATATATTATCATATATTGCAGCAGAGTCTGCATGGACTTATGGAAATAATTGGTTAAATCAACAAATTAAATATTTAAAAATAAATCGTGATTTTTTATTTTCTAAAATTAATAAATTACCTTATTTAAGTATGTTAAAACCAGAAGCTACATATCTTGGTTGGATTGATTGTTCTAAAATGAAAATTTCTAATCCAGTATTATATTTTGAAAAATATGGTATAGGATTATCTTCAGGTAAAGAATTTGGTAATGATAATTTTATTAGGTTTAATTTTGCCTGCACTCATGATATATTAAAAAAAGCATTAAAAAGAATAGAATATGCAATTCATCAATTATAAAAAATTAATTTTATTAAAAATTTATTAAATCAGGTAAAATTAATGAATATTAAAAAAATTCTTTCAAAAAATATTCAAATTGCAATGATTAAATCAGGTATCCCATTAGAATATAATGTGATGTTACGTAAATGTAAAAAAATAAAATTTGGTCATTATCAAGTTAATGGAATTATATCTGCTGCTATAAAATTAAATAAAAATCCTCAAAAATTAGCTATTAAAGTAATACAAAATATAAATTTAAAAAATATAATAAAAAATATAGAAACATCACCATTAGGATTTATTAATATTTTTATTAAAAAAAGATGGATATCTGAACAAATAAATTTATTATTAAATACTTCAAAATTAGGTATTCTAAAACAAGTCAAAGTTGAAAATATTGTTATAGATTATTCTGGTCCTAATATTGCAAAAGAAATGCATATTGGACATTTAAGATCTACAATAATAGGAGATTCAATAGTACGTATATTAACTTTTTTAGGACATAATGTAATTAAAGTAAATCATATAGGAGATTGGGGTACACAATTTGGTATGTTAATCGCATTTTTAAAATTTAAACAAAAAAATAAAAAAAAAATAATTTTATCTGATTTGGATCAATTTTATAAAAAAGCACAAATTAAATATAATAATGATATAATATTCGCTGAAAAATCTAGAAAATATGTTGTAAAATTACAAAACAATGATCCATTCTGTTTGAAAATTTGGAAAAAAATAGTTCAAATCACTATGAATCATAATTATTTTTTATATAAAAAACTTAATGTTTTATTAACTTCTAAAGATACTTTTGGTGAAAGTTCATATAATAGTATGTTACCAAAAATTATTTTAGATCTAAAAAAAAAAGGATTAGCTACTAATAGTAATGGTGCTATTGTTATACCTATTACAAAAATACAAAATAAAAATAATGATACAATGGCAATTGTTATACAAAAAAAAGATGGTGCATATCTTTATGCAACTACAGATATTGCTTGTATAAAATATCGTTGTAAAATATTAAAAGCTAATCGTATTATTTATTACGTAGATGCAAGACAAAGTCAATATTTAAAACAAATATTTTTAATAGCAAAAAAAGCTAATTATGTTCCTTTATATGTGAAATTAGAACATCATATGTTTGGTATGATATTAGATAATAATAACAAACCATTTAAAACTCGTACAGGAAAAAATATTAAATTAAGTCTTTTAGTAGAAGAATCAGTAATTAGATCAAAAAAAATAATTTTAAAAAAAAATCCTATGATTAAAAAAAATGAATTGGAAAATTTATCTTCTATAATAGGTATCTCAGCAATTAAATATTCTGAATTATCTAAAAATAGAATAACTAATTATGTTTTTAATTGGGATGATATGCTTTCTTTAAATGGTAATACAGCACCTTATATACAATACGCTTACGTAAGAGCAAAATCAATATTAATTAAATCAAAAATTGATTTTAATGAGTTTTCTAAATTTGAAATAAATTTTTCTAATGATTATGAAATTAATTTAGCTATTACTTTTTTAGAGTTTGAAGAAATAATTTTTAAAATTGTAAAAAATGGTACTCCACATATATTGTGTAATTGGTTATATAAAATTACCACATTATTTTCTCACTTTTATGAAAATTGTAATATACTAAATATACAAAATGATTTAATTAAAATTAGTAGGTTAAAGATAGTATTTACTACTACTAAATTTTTAAAAATAGGATTGAATCTTTTAGGTATTCAAACAATTAATAAAATGTAAAAAATAAATTAAATAATTTATATATTTCATTTAAATAAAAATATTGAAAAATAAAATAATGTTTAAAAAAAAAGTAATAATTGCTATTTCTGGTGGTGTTGATTCTTCCGTTTCTGCTTGGTTATTAAAAAAACAAAATTATCAAGTAGAAGGATTATTTATGAAAAACTGGGAAGAAGATGATAACAAAAATTGTAATATTAAAAAAGATTTATATGACGCAGAAACTATTTGTAATCAATTAGATATTTACCTGCATAAAATTAATTTTTCTTTTGAATATTGGGAATATGTTTTTAAAAATTTTCTTTATGAATATAAAATAGGTAATACTCCAAATCCTGATATTTTATGTAATAAAATAATAAAATTTAAATATTTTATGAATTTTGCTTTAAAAAATTTACAAGCAGATTTTATTAGTACAGGACATTATGTCAGATGTAAAAAAATTAAACATAAATTTCATTTGTTAAAAGGAATAGATAAAAATAAAGATCAAAGTTATTTTTTATATACAATAAAAGAAAAACAATTAAAAAAAATTTTATTTCCTATTGGAGGATTAAATAAAATTGAAGTACGTAAAATTGCTCAAAAGTTAAATTTTATTAATGCAAAAAAAAAAGATTCTACAGGAATATGTTTTATAGGTAAAAAAAATTTTTTTAATTTTTTAAATAAATATTTATCTACAAAATCAGGAGATATAATTGATTTAAATGGTAAAATTATTGGAAAACATAAAGGATTAATACATTATACTTTAGGACAACGTAAAAGAATAGGAATAGGTGGGATATTAAATAACAATAATCATAAACCATGGTATGTTATTAAAAAAGATATGAAAAACAATGTTTTAATTGTAGCACAGGGTAAAAATAATCCTAATTTATTTTCTATTGGATTAATAGCAAAAAATATTAATTGGATTAATTATCCATTTAATATACCAAATATTTGTTCTATTAAA
Organism: Enterobacteriaceae endosymbiont of Plateumaris consimilis; assembly: GCF_012563145.1. NCBI lineage: Bacteria > Pseudomonadati > Pseudomonadota > Gammaproteobacteria > Enterobacterales > Enterobacteriaceae > Enterobacteriaceae endosymbiont of Plateumaris consimilis. The sequence goes on from NZ_CP046230.1 coordinate 482,996, forward strand.
ACTAGATATAGACAAAAAGAAATATATTGTAAAATTAAATTATTAAATAATAATAAAATACGAGTTAATTTTAATAGTCCAATATCCAGTATTACGCCTGGACAATCAGCAGTTTTTTACTCTGGATCTATTTGTTTAGGTGGTGGTATAATTGAAAAAAAAATTAATATATAATTAGTTAAAAATTAAAGATTTATATAAATTAAATTATTTACTCTTACTATTTTATTTACTGTAAATGGTAAATATTAAATAATTTAATTTTTTTAAAAGATATTTTTAATTAATATAGTTTAATTAAATTAAAATTTTTAATTTATATTTTTATATAAATATATAAATTTTTTATAAAAGGAAAATTTGTAGACTCATTTATTAAAAATAACTTTTAAAGTCTACTTATTTTTTTATATATAAAATGTATTAATAATTTAATATATTCAATATTATTGAATATATTAAAAAAATTTTTATTTATATAGATTAAATAATGTTTATAATAAAAAATTATAATAAGTATTATATATACAACAATAATTTGATTTTTTTATCTATTGTTAGTAAAGAAAAAATTAATTTTTAAGATTAATTTTTTAAATAAAATAAACAATGTAATAAGTGATTATTATATATATAAAATATATATATTTTAATATTAATTAAATATAAATTTAATATAAATTGTATTGGATTACTAAAAATTAATAATTTTTTTTTAAATAAAAATTTAAAAAATTGGTAAATAATTTATGAAAAAAATATAAATCTTATTAAAAATATAATATAAAATATATATATAAAAAAATAGAAAATACATATTTAAAAAATATTTTATCAAAAAACATAGAATTTTATTGATGAATTAAATTGATTTAATGAAAATATTTTTTTTAAAAAAGTATTACTTCTTATAATTATATAAATTAACCTACAAAATTAGTAAAAATTTTAAAATTTATTACTTAATATTTTATTTATATTTCATTTTTTAATTTTATTAATATACTTAATAAAATAATTTATCTATTGTATTATATTAGTCAGAGCTTATTCATGAAAAAAAATATTCAAAAAATATTAGTTAATCTTAATAATATTAGTAAATCTTTTTGTGGAAAAAAAATTATTTCTAATTTTTATTTAACTATAAATAATGGTGAATTTATTACGTTATTAGGACCATCAGGTTGTGGAAAAACAACAATTTTAAGATTAATAGCAGGATTAGAAAAAGTTGATAGTGGTTCTATTACATTAGATCAAAAAAAAATTACTCATCTTTCAGCAGAACATAGACAAACTAATACTGTTTTTCAAAGTTATGCTTTATTCCCTCATATGTCTGTATTTGATAATATTGCTTTTGGTTTAAAAATGCAAAAAAAATCATATAAAGAAATAATATTTAGAGTAGAAAAAGTGTTAAATATGGTTCAATTACAAAAATTTGCTAATAGAAAACCTCATGAATTATCTGGTGGACAACAACAAAGAGTAGCTATTGCTAGAGCTGTAGTTAATAAACCTAGAATTTTATTATTAGATGAATCATTATCAGCTTTGGATTATAGATTAAGAAAACAAATGCAAAATGAACTAAAAATGTTACAAAGAAAATTAGGGATCACTTTTGTATTTGTTACTCATAATCAAGAAGAAGCATTAACGATGTCAGATCGTATTGTTGTATTACGTAATGGAAAAATAGAACAAGATGGTACTCCTAGAGAAATATATGAAGAACCAAAAAATTTATTTGTTGCTAAATTTATCGGAAATATAAATGTATTTAATGCTACTGTTATAAAAAAATTAAATAATACACAAGTAATAGTTAATTTAGAAGGTCATTTATGTAATATAAAAGTTCCTTTTCCTGTTTTTTTAGGAAAAAAAATACATGTTTTATTAAGACCAGAAGATTTAAGAATTAAAGAAATAGATAATACTAATAATAGTAATATAAATGGTTTAATTGGATATGTTATAGATCAAAGTTATAAAGGTATGACATTAGAATCTACTTTAAAACTAGAAAATGGCAAAATAATTACTGTAAGTGAATTTTTTAATGAAAATGATCCTGATTTTGATCATTCTATCAATCAAAAAATGGTAATTAATTGGGTTGAAACATGGGAGACAGTATTACCTTATGAAAACAATAACTAAATATTCTAGAAAAATAATAATTTTTATAGTAATAAGTTGGTTATTATTGTTTATTCTCTTTCCAAATTTAATAATAGTAATTATTAGTTTAGTAACAAAAGATGATATTAATTTTATTAAGTTTAATATAACTTTGCATAATTATAAATTAATTTTAGATAAATTATATATAAATATATTTATATACTCTTTATATATATCATTAATAACAACATTAATTTGTTTTATAATTGGATATTTATTTTCATGGTGTTTAATTAAAGTATCTTATTATTATAGATCTATAATGTTATTTTTTTTATTTTTACCTTTTTGGGTTAACTCATTAATTAGAATTTTTTCTTTAAAAAACTTTTTTAGTGTTCATGGTTATTTTAATAATATTCTTATTTATTTAAAATTAATTAATCATCCAATACATATTATATATACATCTTTTGCTGTTATTTTAGGATTAGTATATATTTTATTACCTTTTATGATTATACCAATATATTCTAGCTTAGAAAAACTAGATATGTTTTGTATAGAAGCAGCTAAAGATTTAGGTGCAAAATCATGGAAAATTTTTATTTATATAATATTACCATTAACATTACCAGGAATTATTTCAGGATGTTTATTAGTATTTTTACCTGCTATAGGAATGTTTTATATTTCAGATTTAATGGGTGGAGCTAAAAATCTATTAATAGGAAATATTATAAAAAATCAATTTCTTAATATAAGAGATTGGCCATTAGGTGCTACTTTAAGTAATATAGTAATATTAATTACAGGAATATTTTTAATATTATATTATAAATTAATAAAAATTTTTCATAAAAAGGAATTTTAACATAATGTTTAAATATTTTTTACGTAATATTTTTATAATTTTAATATATAGTTGGTTTTATATTCCTATAATTATTATTATAATAAATTCATTTAATTTATCTAATTTTGGAACTCAATGGCAAGGATTTAGCTTTAAATGGTATTATTATATAATAAATAATAATTTTTTATTAGAAGCAACATATCATTCATTAATAATTGCTATAATGTCCGCAACATTTGCCACAATAATGGGATTTTTCACTGCTATTACTATATATTATAGTAACATATATATTAAATCATTCATCAGTATTTTACTATTTATAGTAATTGTATCACCTGATATTATTATGGCTATATCCTTATTATTATTATTTATATTATTAAATTTTACACTAGGTTTTTGGACATTATTATTTTCTCATATTACTTTTTGTATTCCATATGTTGTGATTACAATACATTCTAGATTAAAAAATTTTGATAATCGTATTTTAGAAGCTGCTAAAGATTTAGGAGCTAGTGATTATATCATCATAACAAAAATTATATTACCATTAATGTTACCTGCGATAATATCTAGTTGGCTATTGAGTTTTGCTTTATCTATGGATGATATAACAATTTCAACATTTGTAACTGGTCCAACTTATGAAATATTACCTTTAAAAATTTTTTCTATGGTGAAAATAGGTGTTTCTCCAGAAATAAACGCTTTAGCTACAATATTAATAATAATTTCTTTATTATTATTTTTAATAAGTAGGATTATTCTAAAAAAATTTTATAAAAATTATTATCCAATTAATTATTTTAAAAGTTTTAAATAAAACAAAAAAATTATTATTTATTGATTTATAAAGCTAAAAAAGATTTAATTAACTGAATATTTTATATAAGATTATATTTGACATACAGAACAAAAAAAAGTACTTCTATTTCTATGAATCATTTTTAAAATTTTTGTTTTACATATTTTACATAATTTATTATTTCTTTTATATACAAATAAAAATTTACTATAATTTCCTTTTCTACCATAAGGATCAATATAATTATATATTGAAGTTCCACCATTTTTTATAGATTTGTACAAAATATATTTAATATTTTTAACTAAAATACTAATTTCTATAAAAGTTAAAGTATTAGCCTTCCTATAAGGTAATATTTTTGATATGAATAGTGATTCACTAGAATATATATTTCCAATACCTACAACTATTTCATTCATCATTAATAAAACTTTTATAGGTATTTTTTTTTTCTGAGTAATTCTATATAAATACAAACTATTAAATGTATTTGTAAGAGGTTCAGGACCTAATTTTTTTATAAAAATACTATTTTTATAATGTTTACTATTATACCATATCCAAAAACCAAATTTTCTAATATCTGAATAACGTAATATGATATGATTATTAATAACTAAATCTATATGATCATATGTCTTTATTTTTTTATTATTTTGAATAATTAATAAATTACCTGTCATACCTAAATGAATAATAATTGAATTATTTTTTAAAATAAATATTATGTATCTACCTCGACGTTTTATATTTATAATTTTTTCATTACTAATAGAGATAATTTCTTGTGGTATTAAATATTTTAATTTTCTATTTCTTATAATAGAATAATTAATATTATTACCTTTTAAATAAGGATAAATAATATTTTTAATAACTTCTATTTCTGGTAGTTCAGGCATTTTAAATAAATAAATTTATTTACCAATACAAAATTTAGAAAAAATACTTTCTAATAATTTTTTAGATGTAAATTTTCCTGTTATATTATCAAGTTCTATTTGAGCTAATTTTAAATTTTCTGATAATAGTTCAATTGGAGAATCAATCGATGAAAATATTAATTGTCCTGTTTTAATATATTTGAATACTGTTTTTAATATATCAATATGTCTCGTTCTTGAAGTAAACATATCTTCAGTATTATGAATATTCGTAATATTATTTTTAATATAATTTATTAATAGAGATATACCTTTTTTAGTTTTAACTGATAATTTGATAGTAACAAATTCATTATTTGTCACAATTTCAGAATGATTATGTGTTAAATCTATTTTATTTTTAATAATAATTATTGGTATTTTTTTTTTAAAGTTACTTAAATAATTATTTATAATTTTTGATAAATTATTGTTGGATATATTATCATTTACTATTAAAAATATATAATTTGTTCTATTAATTTCATTAATAGTTTTTTTTATTCCAATATTTTCAATCTTATTCTTAGTATTTCTAATTCCAGCTGTATCAATAATTTGTATTGGAATAGAATTAATATAAATTTTTTCATATAAAATATCTCTAGTAGTACCTGGAATATCAGTAATAATAGATACATCTCTTTCAGAAAGTAAATTCATTAAACTAGATTTACCAGAGTTAGGAGGTCCTATAAAAATAATTTTTATTCCTTCTCGAATATTTATTCCATTATCAACATGCTTTATTATTTTTGACAAATCATTTAATATTTTTTTTAATTTAATTAAAATATCTACTTTATATAATTTTATATCATTTTCTTCAAATTCAATAAAAAATTCAATATCAGTCCTAAGATTAATAATAGTTTTTGTAAATTTATTTAATAAAAATGAAAATTTTCCATTTAATAAATTCATAGCAGAAAAAACAGCTGTTTTAGAATCAGCTAAAATTAAATCACTAATTGCTTCTGCTTGAGTTAAATCTATTTTTTTATTTAAAAAAGCTCTTTCTGTAAATTCTCCAGGTTTTGCTATTCTGATACCAGGAAAGGTCATAATATATCTAATTAGTAAATCTAATATTACAGTACCACCATGACATTGTAATTCAAATACATCTTCTCCTGTAAAAGAATTAGGTTTTGGAAACCATAATGCTATTCCTTTATCTATTACTTTATTTTTATAATAAAAAGGTAAGTAATATGCATATCTAGGTTTCATATAAGATATATGTAATATTTCTTTTATTACATTAATAGAACAATTTCCTGATATTCTTATAACTCCTATACTACCTTTACCTAAAGGAGTTGCTCTAGCAACTATTGTATCTGTATTTTTTTGCATTATTTAATAAAATTAAATATAATTATTTATATTTAGAATAAATAATTTTTTGTTGTATTATTGTTAATATATTACTTATAATATAATATAAAACTAAACCAGAAGGAAACCATAAAAAAAATAAACTAAAAAAAATTGGCATTATATTCATAATATTTTTTTGCATAGGATCATCATATGTATTTTTTGATGTTTTTTGAATAAAATACATAGTAATACTCATTATTATAGGTAATACATAATAAGGATCTTGAGATGATAAATCTTTAATCCAAAAAATAAATGGAGCATGACGTAATTCTACAGAATTTATTAACATATAATATAATGCTAAAAATATTGGCATTTGTATTATAAATGGTAAACATCCACCTAAAGGATTTAGTTTTTCTTTTTTATATAATTTTATTATTTCTTGACTTAATTGATGTTTATTATTTGAATATTTTTCTTTAATTATCTTAATTTTTGGTTGTAAAATACGCATTTTAGCAATAGTAATATATTGTGTTCTAGATAAAGGATACATTATAATTCTTACTATTAAAGTAATAGCAATTATAGCTATACCCCAGTTACCTAATAATTTATTTAATAAATTAAGTAATTTAAATAATGGTTTAGATAAAAACCATAACATTCCATAATCAACAGTAAAATCTAAAAATGGTGCAATTTCTGCCATTTGTTCTTGAATTTCAGGACCAATCCAAAGAGTAGATAATAAAATTTTTTTATGTTTAGGAAAAATTATATTTGTAGATGATTTAAATTTTATACCTACAGTATTATTATCAATTTTTTTTGTATATATTATATTATTTTTATTTTTAGGTAAAATCCAAGCAGTAACAAAATATTGTTGTAACATAGCAATCCATCCTTGATTAGAGCTAATTCTAATATTTTTATTTTCTAAAACATCATTAAAAGTATGTTTTTTATATTTATATTTTTCAGTTGAATAAGCTATTCCTCTAAATGCTTTAGACATATTATTTTTTTTATTTAAATATTTTTGTGGTATATTTACAGTTTGTTTAATTTCACCAAATATTCCTATTTCTATAGGTTTATTACTTTTATTAAAAAATTGTTGTTCTATATTTATAGAATAATTTTTTCTTTTAAAAATAAAAGTTTTGACATATAAAATATTATTTTTTAAAAAAAATAAAGGAACTTTTAGTATATTTTTATATTTTTTTAATTGAAAAAATTTTTTATCCGTAAAAAAAATAGGATGAATAAAATTATTTTCAAAATTATTTTTATTATTTTGAAAAATACCACTATTTACTTGATAAGTAAAATCTAAATTTTTACTTAATAAAGTAAATAATTTTTTAGAATGTAAATTTTCTGAATAATTTATTAATTGTACTTTATCAATATTTCCACCATTAGGATCAATAAATAATAAAAATCTATTAGTTTTAACTATAATTTTTTTATTTTTATATAAATTAATCTGTTTAAAATTATCTTTTGTAGTATTTTGATATTTTATATGTTTACTATTATTTACATAATTATTTATTTTTTGCCAATTAAACCAAATAAAAATACTAATCAAAACAAAAGTAATAATAATAATATTTCTTTGTGAATCCATTATTTAATTTTCTCTATTATTTTTAAATATATTAATTATGAAATTTCTACATAAATTTATATTAATAATAATTTATTTTTTATTAAAAATTTTACATATTTATAATATAAATTCATTATTTAATGATAAATTATTATTAATCAATATTATATATTCCATATTTTTTTTAAATATTTTTTAAAATTAATATAATTAATATTCATTAATTTTTTATTTGTTAATATAACAATAAAATCTCTAATAGGTAATTTATATTGATTTAAACGAAAATATTCACGAATAATTCTTTTTATCTTATTTCTAATATGTGATTTATTAATAATTTTTTTAGGTATTATTATACCTAATCTTGAATATTGTAATATGTTTTTTTTACTTAAAATAGTGTAATACTTATTACTTTTTTTATATGGTTTGTCAAAAATAAAATTAAAATGACATGATAATAAACGTTTTTTTTTAGAAAAATTTAAATTATCCATTTAAATTTTATAACTTACCTTTTATCAGATACACTTAAATAAATTCTACCTTTAGCACGACGCCTATTTAAAATTTGTCGTCCATTTTTTGTAGACATTCTAACTCTAAATCCATGAACTCTTTTTTTTTTTATTATAGATGGTTGAAAAGTACGTTTCATTATACATACCCAATTAAAATTATATTATTTATCATTATTACATAAATAAAAATATATTTATATAATTTTAATAAAATTAATTATTTTAATTTATAATTAATATTATTGATTAATATAATTAAATTAATGTATAATGATTCTATGTTATTTAACAATAAAGAATAGATCATTTTAATATTTTTAAACTATATAATAATATTTAAAATTTTAAATAGAAGTTATTTGTGTAAATATGAAATATATTATTATTAATAGAGAACAATTAATAATTCCATTAAAAAAAATCGTGAGTATTATTAATAATAGACCAATAATACCTATTATTAGTAATATTTTAGTAAAAGTAAAAAATAATAATATTTGTTTCAAAAGTACTAATCTAGAAATAGAAATAACTACTTTTTTACAAAATTTACAAAATAAATATAATTTTTCTATTACTATCTCAGGTAAAAAATTTTATGATATATGTAAAAGTTTTCCTAAAAATTCTAATATAAATATATTAATTAATGATCATAATCAAGTAATAATTTCATCTAATAAATGTAAATTTATTATGTCTACTTTACCTTCTACAAATTTTCCAATAATTGAATACTGGGAAAGTCAATTAGAATTTTTTTTAACAAATAAAATATTAAAAATGTTAATAGATGCAACATATTTTTCAATAGCAAATCAAGATGTAAGACAATATTTAAATGGAGCATTATTCCAAATTAAAAATAATACATTATATATGGTTTCTACTGATGGACATAGATTATCAATTTGTAATATTTTAATAAATGAAACAATAATAAATTATTCAGTTATAATTCCTAAAAGAAGTATAGTAGAATTACTACGTTTGCTAGATAATAATAACGATATAGTAAAAATTAAAATAAATAATAATAACATTAGTTTTAATTTAAAGAATTTAAAATTTACATCTAAACTTATTGAAAATTCTTTTCCAGAATATACAAAAATTGTACCTCAAAATTTTTATAAAATTATTAAAATAAATAGAATACTTTTAAAAAATTCTTTAATTCGTATTTCTATTTTAGTTAATAAAAAAATAAAAGGTGTAACATTATTATTTAATAAAAAATATTTAAAAATATTGGGAAGTAATATTGATAATGAACAAGCAGAAGATATTTTAAATATAGAAGAAAAATTTAATGATATTAAACATGATATTGAAATATCTTTAAATATTGAATATTTAATAGATGTATTAAATACACTAAAAAATAAATATATAAAAATTTCATTAATAGATTCTATCTCTAGTATAAAAATAGAAGATTTTATTGAAAATAATAAAATTTATTTAATCATGCCGATGAGAATTTAAAAATTTACTTAATAGTTTGTATTATTAATTAATATAATTAATATTATAAAATTATTTAAAACATAAATGAGAGTTAGATTTGATAAATAATAATTATTATGATTCATCTAGTATAAAAATATTAAAAGGACTTGATGCAGTAAAAAAAAGACCTGGAATGTATATTGGAGATATAGATGATGGTACTGGATTACATCATATGGTATTTGAAGTAGTGGATAATGCTATTGACGAATCTTTATCTGGTTATTGTAAACATATTAATGTTACAATACATAATGATAATTCTATTTCTATTAAAGATGATGGTAGAGGTATTCCTACTGGTATTCATAAAGAAACAAATACATCAGCAGCAGAAGTAATTATGACAGTATTACATTCTGGAGGAAAATTTGATAATATATCATATAAAATATCCGGTGGATTACATGGAGTTGGAATTTCTGTAGTAAATGCATTATCTGAAAAATTAGAATTAATCATTAAAAGAAATGGTAAATTATATAAACAATTATATTATAATGGAATACCTCAATCCAACATAAATATTGTAGGAAAAAGTACAGAAACTGGAACTCATATTCGTTTTTGGCCTAGTAATAAAATTTTTACTAAAATTAAACATTTTGATTATAGAATCTTATCTAATAGATTAAGAGAATTATCATTTTTAAATTCAGGAATTTCTATTACTATTAAAGATGAAAATAATAATAAACAAGATAATTTTTGTTATAAAGGTGGAATTAAAGCTTTTATAAAATATTTAAATAATAAAAAAGCTATTCATAAAAAAATTTTTTATTTTAATGTCAAAAAAAATAATATTAATATTGAAGTTGCTATGTTATGGAATAATTCTTTTAAAGAACGTATATATTGTTTTACAAATAATATTCCTCAATTTGATGGAGGATCTCATTTAGTAGGATTAAAAACATCTGTAACAAGAACTTTGAAATCATATATAGATAAAGAAAGATATATTAAAAAAAATAAAATTAATACAATAGGTGAAGATACAAGAGAGGGATTAATAGCTATTATATCTATTAAAATTTCAGAACCTAAATTTTCTTCTCAAACAAAAGACAAATTAGTTTCTTCTGAAGTAAAATCTGCTGTAGAATTTTGTATAAATGAACAATTAATGTTTTTTTTATTAGAAAATCCAACAGATGCAAAAAATATAGTAGAAAAAATTCTTTATGCAGCAAAAGTTAGAGATGCTGCTAGAAAAACAAGAGAAATAACTCGTAAACAAAATTTTATAGAAATATCTAGACTTCCAGGAAAATTATCAGATTGTCAAGAAAATAATCCAAAACTATCTGAAATTTATTTAGTAGAAGGAGATTCTGCAGGAGGTTCAGCAAAACAAGGAAGAAATAGAAAAAATCAAGCTATTTTACCTTTAAAAGGAAAAATTTTAAATGTAGAAAAAGCTAAATTTAGTAAAATTATATCTTCTCAAGAAATTATTACTTTAATTACAGCTTTAGGATGTAATATTAATTCTGAAAATTATAATTTAGAAAAATTACGTTATCATAATATAATTATTATGACAGATGCTGATGTTGATGGTGCACATATTAGAACTTTACTTTTAACTTTTTTTTATCGTCAAATGCCAGAAATTATTAAAAAAGGTTATATTTATATAGCACAACCACCTTTGTATAAAATTAAAATAGGTAATAAAGAATCTTATATTAAAAATAATGAAGATATGGAAAATTTTCAATTAAATATAGCTTTAAAAAAAGCAGCATTTTATTTTAAAATGATACAAGAAAAATTGTCTGGAAGCAAATTATTTAGTTTAGTAAAAGAATATAATAATTTTAAAAAATTAACAAAATACTTAAAACATCGTTTCACATTTAAAATATTACATTCACTACTATATAATCCTCCTTTAAATAAGTTAGATTCTTATGAAAATGTTGATTTATGGTTAAATAATTTTATTTTTTATTTGAATAGTAAATTTACTAATATTGAATATTCAGGTTATATAGTAAAAAATTCAGAATTAAATATTTTTGAACCAATAATTTATGAAAATAAATATGGAAATAAAAGTGATTATTTTTTAAGTAAAAATTTTATTAATAGCAAAGAATATCAAAAAATTTGTTTTTTAGGTAAAAAATTATATTTATTAAAAATAAATAAAATTTACTTAATAAAGAATAATGAAAAACATAAATATATATCTTCTTTTGAAGATGGATTGAAATGGTTATTTCAAGAATCTAAAAAAAGTTTTACTATTCAAAGATATAAAGGTCTAGGAGAAATGAATCCAAATCAATTATGGGAAACAACAATGAATCCTTTAACTAGAAATATGCTAAAAGTTACTATACAGGATGCAATGAATGCAGATAAATTGTTTTCTACATTAATGGGTGATGAAGTAGAACCAAGAAGACTATTTATTAAAAATAATGCTTTAAAAGCAATAAATATTGATATATAAAATATATGAATAAATATAAAATATTATAATCATATAATTTAAGGTGATTTATATATTGTAATTAAATTATTATTATATGAAAATCATATAATTATAATTAAAATTATTATTTAGATAATATTTTTTATGTTAATAAAAATATATTTGTATTAATAATAATTAATAGATTTAATTTTAACAGAATATAATTTTTGATCTTCAATATGTTCATAATCATTTAAGATTTTTTTATTTATTAATCCTTGTTCAATTTCTCTTAATGCTAGAACTGTTGTTTTATCATTTTTTTTAGATAATAAAGGACTTTTACCTCTTATTTGTATTTGTCTTGCTCTTTTTGCAGCTATAAGAACTAAATCAAAACGATTACCAATTTTTTTTATTGCATCTTCTACAGTTAATCTAGCCATTTTAAACCTATATATAAAATATATAATAGAAAAAAATAAATTTAAATTATTCATTTAATAATTTATTAATGAAAATATTATATATATTGAATTGTTTTTTTATTTTTAAATGTTCTGCATAAATAATATTTTTCAAATCAAATATTGCATCATTAATATTATTATTAATAATTAAATAATCATATTCATAAAAATGATATATTTCTTTTTTTGATTGTAACATACGTTTATTAATTATATCTATATGATCTTTACCTCTGAGATTTAATCTTCTATATAATTCTTTGATTGATGGAGGTAGTATAAATATACTACAAACTTGAGAAATTTTTTTTCTAACTTGTTTAGCACCTTGCCAATCAATATTTAAAAAAATATCTGTATTATCTTTTAATATATTCTTAATATTTTTTTTAGGAGTACCATAATAATTTCCAAAAACTTTCGCATATTCTAAAAATTCGTTATTTATTATCATTTTTTGAAATTTTTTTTTTGATATAAAAAAATAATCTTTATTATTTATTTCACCTATACGTTTAATTCTAGTTGTATATGAAATTGATAATTTTATATTAAATTTTAATTTATTATTTTTTAATAATAATTTTAAAAGAAAAGATTTTCCAGTTCCACTAGGTGCAGAAATGATAAATAAATTACCTGTAGTCATAATTTTATTCAATAAATATTTATATATAATAATTATAATTATCCATAAAATATTATATTATAAATAATATTAATTATATAATATTTAAATTATAGAAATCAGACCAGTATTAAATAGCATTTTTCTTTTCAATATCATTACTAATATCTAAAATAGATAACCACATTTTTTTAAAATTTGAAAATATTATTATTTCATTAACTAGCAATTTAATTTTTCATTTACAACTCAAAATCCACATACACCACGAGAATAATTTACTGTAATATTATTAACTCATAAGATATTAATTCTGTTACAATTAAACCATTATTTATTTATTTGATTAAAATATTATAATTTATATTGTTTTTATTATTAATATACCAATTATATATTCCTTCAGAATATCCATTATTCTTCATATTTAATTGTTTTGATGTATAATTATTTAATAATCAAATTTTTAAAATTTCTTTTTTTACTATTATTAGTTTTTTACCCCTTTATTATCAAATGGTTTAAATCCTAAACCTTATAAAATATGAGGATTTTCTATAATATTTAACCATACTAGAAAAACTATTTTGTTTAATGAATTCAATAAAAATACTAATTTTTGATAAACATAATACTCATTAATTAATTTAACTAAATATTTAAATAAAGAAAATGAGATTTTATTTGAAAAAATTATTAGAATTTATTGAGTTTTTATTTTATGTGATCCTAATTTATTTAATGATTTGTATGTACTATATTTACCTAATATTTTAGCATAATATAAATTAGAAGAATATCTTGATATAGAAGAAAATAATGATATTTCATGTTATTATTTTCTTAAGCTATAACAGATAGATATAATGAATAATATGTAGAAATATACTTTCATAATACTCTTAAACTATTTCAAAATATACAAATTATTGCAAAAATATTGAAGTTTTCTCCACTACTATTAAGATATTTATCTATATTTAATGAAATTTTTTATTTTCTTTCAGAAAAAAAATATATTTCATATTATCTATATTACAAATATGAAAAAGACCTAAATTTATATTTTTAAAAGCTAATAATTGCTATTTAGGTAATCCTAAATATTTATCATAAGCTGTATAATTACTTAAATTAATTGCATTATATATAGTATTTTTTTATATTATTCATAAATAAATTGTTTGTTTTAGCAAATCTTTTTTGACAATTTTTATAAACATTAATAGAAAATAATTCATTATTATAAAATTCTAATATCTCTATTATTTTATAACGAACATTAATATTAAATCTAATTGTTTTTTTAATTATTATTTCAAAATTTTTATTTTCTTTTTTAGTTAACATTACAGAATTTAACATTTTAGATTCTAATTTAGAACGTTGTTTTATAAGTTGTGAAAATATTTTCATTTTTTTATTTTTTGTTTTATTTTACATTAATTATATATTACTCTTTGACATAATGAATATATATTTGTTATTATTTTATGTATTTATTATTTCAGATTAAAATAATATATTATGAATTTAAATAAAGTATCATCTGGAAATCAAGTACCAAATGATATTAATGTAATCATTGAAATATCTTCTAATTCAGAACCAATAAAATATGAAGTAAATAAACAGTTAGGAGTATTATTTGTTGATCGTTTTATTTCTACAACAATGTTTTATCCTTGTAATTATGGTTATATAAATAATACATTATCTTTAGATGGAGATCCTCTTGATGTATTAGTATATACTCAATATTCTATTTTACCAGGATCTGTTATTAGATGTCGTCCTATTGGATTATTAAACATGACAGATGAATCTGGAAAAGACATTAAAATAATAGCTGTACCACATAAGAAGATTTCTCAAGATTATAATAATATTAATAGTATTGATGATTTATCTATTTTATTAAAAAATAAAATAGTTCATTTTTTTAAACATTATAAAGATTTAGAAGATGGTAAATGGGTTAAAATTAATAAATGGGAAAATGTAGATGTTGCTAAAAAAGAAATTTTATTATCTATTAGTAGAATGAATAAAAAATAATAATTTTATTAAGGATATTTTTTATATATAATTAAAATTATTATTAATTTTTTTAAATAATTAAAATTACATTATTTATATATTTAAAATGTAAATTTAAAATTTACATTTTTTTTAAAAAAATAGATTTTATAAAAAATATTAATTATTTTTGATACTTATATATTTAAACGTAATAAATGTTTTTTATTTATATTTTGTAAAAAAATTAATTATAAACTATATTTTTATTATTAAATATATAATTTCTTCTTTAAATAAAGGAATAATTACTGTTTGATTTACATACATTCTTAAAAATAAAGATTTACAAATAACTTTTTATATTTTAAATATATATTTGAATAAAAATTCAGAAATAAGTTTTACTTAACGTAAAGAAATATTTTTTATAAATAATGATGATGAAGAAAAAATTTACATCTTAGAAATTATGAAAGATTTATAAACATAAAAATATTTCATTATAATAATTTTACTACTGATTTTATATATTCTTAAATATGAAAAAAAACAAAAAATATTTTAGATTACACATTAAAGTTATTTTTTATCATATTACTAATAATATAAAAAAATATATAATTAATTTAGAAAACAAAAGAAATAATTTAATATTAGTAGAAATAGGTGTTACGGTTAAAGAGATGGAATTTTTTTCCATTGTTTAATGTTATTCGTCAAATTTTAATATAAGCAAAAAAAAATAAAATAATTTATATTTATTTAACTTTATATATCATATATAAAAATTATTAAACAAACAAAAATAAAACTTACATAATATTTTATAAAAAAATTATTATAAATAAATATTTAATCAAAATATTTTAACTTATTTATTTAATTATATATGTCTAAGTTTGAACAAATTTAAATTGTTTATTTTAAAATTTATTAAAAAATTATGATTTCTATAAAAGATATTAATTCTATATATAAATAGATTTTCATAAAAAATTAATATTGGATAATTACATATGTAATAAATTTGAATTTAATATATTAAATACTAAACTGACTAAATATAAAAAATTTTAATAAAGAACTTAATTTTAAATATTATTTTTTTATTATTATATCAAAAAGTATATTAAATTATCAGATGTACATAAATTAGTGATAGGAAATTTTTTAAAATATGAAAAATAAAAAATTAAATTTACATTTGTACTAATTTTAAATTATTAAATAATTAAAGAACAGATTGTAATAAATAAATTTGATAAAATTTTAATTCATGATAGTTTTATTATAAAAGTATTAAAAAAAATTTAAAAAAATAAAATATGTAGGAAAAAATAATATTCATTATGTTGAAATATATTTAGAAATTCATGCAGCTTTAATTTAATTTTCACTAAATGTAGTTAGAATAATTGACAAAAATTTAGTTAGACTTAATTCAAATTATAAAAATCATATTATAAATATTAATTGATAAAAAAAATAATCAAAATGATATAAATATCAATTTTATTATGAAAAACTTACTAAGTAAAATGAGATTAAGTAATTAATAATGTAAATTTAATTTATTCAGTTTCTCATATCAATTTTATAATAACAAATTGTGTTATTGTAAGATATCATCATATATATGAAATAAATAATTTATTAATTAATAAACTTATTAAGTATAATTTATTAATAATAGAAAAATCAAAAAAATAATTATTTATTGAAATTATAAAATTTTTAATTTTACATGATTTATTAGTTATAAATTACATCCATAATTTATTTCTAATTCTCATATATCTATTATTTATATAGTTTTTTACTAAAGCTTTTATGAAAAAAAATTAACTTTGAATTGAATTTTAAATAGGATAAAATATGTCTAAAATAAAAAATATTATTGGTAGAGAGATAATAGACTCTAGAGGTAATCCAACTGTTGAAGCAGAAGTACAATTAAATAATGGATCTATTGGTATAGCTTCAGTACCATCTGGTGCTTCAATTGGTTCTAAAGAAGCTATAGAATTACGTGATAATGATCAAAATCGTTTTTTAGGTAAAGGAGTACTAAAAGCTATTAATTCAATTCATAAACATATAAAACAAATTTTAATAAATCAAGATTCATTGGATCAATCTAATATTGATAATCTTATGATCAATTTAGATGGTACCGAAAAAAAATATGTTCTTGGAGCAAATGCTATTTTAGCTGTATCATTAGCAAATGCTAGAGCTGCTGCTATATTTAAAAAAATTCCATTATATCAACATATTTCTGATATAAATGGTACATCTAATGAATTTACAATGCCATTACCAATGATAAATATTATTAATGGAGGAAAACATGCAGACAATAATCTCGATATTCAAGAATTTATGATACAACCTATTTGTGCAAAAAACATAAAAGAAGCAATTAAAATAGGATCAGAAATTTTTCATCATTTATATCAAGTATTAAAATCTTATAAATTAATTACTTCTGTAGGAGATGAAGGTGGTTTTGCACCTAATCTAAATAAAAATAGTGATGCATTTGATATTATTGCAGAAGCTATAAAAAACTCTGGATTTATTTTAGGTAAAGATATTACTTTTGCTATTGATTGTGCAGCTTCTGAACTATTTGATAAAAATAAATATCATTTAAAAGGTGAAGAATTAAGTTTAAATTATAAAGAATTAACTGATTTTTTTTGTAATTTAATAAAAAAATATCCTATAGTTTCTATAGAAGATGGATTAGATGAATCTGATTGGAAGGGATTTGCTTACCAAACAAAAATTTTAGGTAATCAAATTCAATTGGTTGGTGATGATTTATTTGTTACTAATAAAAAACTTTTAAAAAAAGGTATAAATCTTGAAATAGCTAATGCTATTTTAATTAAACTTAATCAAATTGGTACTTTAACTGAAACATTATCTACTATTAAAACAGCAAAAAAAAATGGATATAAAGTAATAATATCCCATCGTTCTGGAGAAACTGAAGATACATTTATTGCAGATTTGTCTGTAGGTGTAAGTGCTGGACAAATTAAAACAGGTTCAATGAGCCGTTCAGAAAGAACATCTAAATATAATCAATTAATAAGAATAGAAGAACAATTAAATGGTTTTGCTCCTTTAAATATACACAATGTTATTAAATAAAAAATTTAAAATTTTAATTTTACAAATTATAAGTATCTTACTGATATATAGTATATAAAATATAATAATAAATAATTGTTATTATGAAAAAATATCAAGAAAAAAAAATAACAAAATGGTTAAATAAACAGAGTTCTTTTGCTAGTAAATTATTAAAATTATCTTTTTTATTAAATATTTTAAATATAAGTATAATAATTTTTCAAAATTGGATTTTAGCAATTCAGGTACAATATTTATTTTTTGAAATTAAAATAAATGAATTATTTTATTATTATATAATGTTAGTTTTGTGTTTTATATTTAAATCATTATTAAATATTATTATAAATAAAGTTAATTATAATTATAGTCAATTGATAAAAAACACTATTAGAAATAAAATTCTAGATAAATTTGAGCAAATTTATTTAGTTAATATAAAAAACAAAACTTTAGGTAGTATATTATCATTAATAATAGATCAAATAGAAAATATACAAGATTTTTATAATAAATACATACCTCAATTATTAGTATCTATTATATCACCTATAATAATATTAATTACAATATCATTTATTAGTTGGTTTGCAAGTGTATTATTAATAATAATTAGCATGTTTACTATATTTTTTATAATTTTAATTGGTAGTCAAACTGCTCAAAAAAATAAAAAAAATTTTAAAATATTATCTATATTAAATGGTTTATTTTTAGATAGATTATTAGGTATGGAAACAATACGTTTATTTAATATGAGTACAATAGAAATTAATAAAATAGCAATTTTTATTGAAAAATTTAGAAAAAAAAGTATGGAAATATTAAAAATAGCTTTTTTAACGTCTGCAGTTTTAGAATTTTTTTCCTCTATTGCATTAGCTTCCATTGCTATTTATTTTAGTTTTTCATATCTAAATGTAATTAAATTAGGTTTTTATGGAAAAAACATAACTATATTTAATGGTTTTTTTATATTGATTTTAACTTCTGAATATTTTCAATATTTTATTAATTTAGGTTTGCTTTATCATATTAAATCTAAATCTATAGGTGCAGCAGATTTAATTTTACAATTTTTAGAAAATAATCCTACAAAATTTTTTATAAAAACAAACAATATACCTTTTAATGAAAAAAATATTTTTATTCAAGCTAAAAAATTAATAGTAAAAAATATAAAAGGAAATATACTAATAGGTCCTATTTCATTTAAAATTTTTCCAGGAGAACATATAGGAATAATCGGTCCTAGTGGTTGTGGAAAAACTACATTATTTAATGTTTTTTTAGGATTTTTACCATACAACGGATCATTAAAAATTAATAATATTGAATTAAAAAATATAAATTTATATGATTGGTATAAAAAAATATCTTGGGTAGGACAAAATGCTAGTCTACCTGGTAAGACAATAAGAAAAAATTTATTTTTTGATAAAAATATTGATACAAATAAAATACAAAATATAATTAAAATTATAAAAATAAAAAGTTTTTTAAAAAATTTTCCTGATGGACTAGATACAATTATTGGGGAACAAAATATAAGATTATCAGTAGGACAAATACAAAGGATAATTGTAGCAAGAGCTTTAATAAAAAATCATAATTTATTACTATTAGATGAACCTACTGCAAACATTGATATGAATAGTGAAAGAGATATTATAAATTCTTTATATAATTATCTACATAAGAAAACAATGTTAATAATAACACATAAATTATATCAAGTGAAATTTTGTAATCAAATTTGGGAAATGTATGATGGAAAAATTATAAAAAAAATAGTAAATGATAGAATCATTAAATAAATTAATAAACACAGTAAAAAGTTTTAATATAAAAATTAGGAGTCAAAACAAATGTTTTATTTATTATATTTTTTTAAAAATCATAAAAAATATGTAAAAATTCTTTGTTTTGGTATATTATTAACAATTATTACTAATTTAATGAGTATTTCTTTATCAGTTATATCTGGTTGGTTATTAACTTCTACTTTTTTATTTAAATTTATAGTTAATAGTATTAATTATAATTATATTGTTCCTTCTGCTATAATTAGAATTATTTCAATAATAAAAACTGTAGCAAAATATTTTGAAAAAATTATTAAACATGATAGTACTTTAAAAGTATTGAAAAATTTAAGAAAAATGATATTTTGTAAAATTTTTCCTTTATATCCTTCTAATTTACAACATTTAAATAATAGTGATATATTAAATACATTAATTTCAGATATTGAAACTTTAGATCATTTATATATACAAATTTTATCACCTATTATTAGTTTATTTATAACTATTATAATTATATTAATTAATTTAAGTTTTTTTAGTTTTAAACTATCTATTATAATTTGTTTAATTTTATTTTTTTCATTATTAATACATTCAATATATTTTTATAATTTAGGTAAATCTATTGGTAAAAATAATATTTATTACAGAAATAAATATTATTTCTATATCAGTAATTATCTATATTATCAAACAGAATATAGAATATTTGAAGGTATTAATATGATTAGAAAAAAAATTCATTTTTTAGAAATACAATGGCAAAAAATACAATGTAAAAAAAATAATTATAACGCACAATCACAATCAATAATGATTATTATTAATGGAATTAATATAATAACTTTATTAATATATAGTAATTTTTATTTATCTAATAATTTAAATTCTAAATTTTATATTATATCTTTTTTACTTTGTTTAATTACATTATCTAATATGTTATTATCTATAAGTAATATTTTTCATAATATTAGTGAAGTATTATTATCAGCTAAAAAAATTTTTATGATTATAAATCAAAAACCCATTATAAAATTTACTAAACAAAAAAATTTTTTTACAAAAAAAAATAGTAATATTATTATTAATATTGATAATATTTCTTTTAGTTATCCTCAACAACCTTTATTAATTTTAAAAAATTTATCTTTATTAATAAAATATAATGAAAAAATAGCTATCACTGGCCATAATGGTTGTGGTAAATCAACATTATTAATGTTATTGACTAGAGCTTGGGATCCTATTAAAGGAATTATATATTTAAATAATATTAATTTAAAATTATTAGATTCATCTATTTTAAGACAAAATATAAGTGTAATAAATCAACGTATATATCTTTTTAGTGATACATTAAAAAATAATTTATTATTAAATAACCAAAATAATTGTAATATTAATTATGAATTTTTAATAAAGATTATACGTCTTGTAGGATTAAATAAACTAATTGATAATAATAATAAAGGTTTAGAATTATGGATGGGTGAAGGTGGTAGAAGTTTATCTGGTGGAGAATTAAAAAGATTAGCTATTGCAAGAGCAATATTACATAATGGAAACTTAATATTATTAGATGAACCTACGGAAGGTTTAGATAATATTACATCTTATAATATTTTAAAATTAATATTTTCTATATTTAAAAAAAAAACAATAGTAATTATTACACATAACATTAATATTATAAAAAAAATGGATCTTATATATTTTATGGATAATGGTTGTTTTATTGAAAAAGGGCATCATAATGATTTAGTTAATAAAAAAGGAAAATATTGGAATTATATAAAAAATAATATAATAAATGACAAAAAAACATTTAAATATTAAATTAATAGTTAAGGAAATAAATTAATGTCTAAATTAGATAACATAGAAATGCAAGGAATAGTTTTAAATACATTACCTAATACTGTTTTTCATGTAAAATTAGAAAATGGACATACAGTTATTGCACATATTTCAGGAAAAATGAGAAAAAATTATATTAGAATTCTTACAGGAGATAAAGTTACTGTAGAATTAACACCGTATGATTTAAGTAAAGGAAGAATTATTTTTCGTAGTCGTTAAATTTAACTTATATTAAATATATATTCAAATTTTAAATTTAATTTTATAAATGATAATATATAAAATATTTAAAAAATTTTCCTTAAATAATTTTGAGCATCTAAAGCAGCCATGCAACCAGTAGCAGCTGATGTAATAGCTTGTCTATATACATTATCCATTACGTCACCAGCAGCAAAAATACCTGTAATACTAGTTTGTGTAAAATTAAAATTTTTTTTTGAAATATCATTAGTAATGATATATCCATCATTATTTAATTTTAATGAATTTTTAAACAAATTAGTATTTGGTATAGTCCCTATAGAAATAAAAATACCATATAAATTTATTATTTTATAATTTTCTATATTTTTTAAAGAAAAAATTTTTATTCCTGTTACTCCAGATTTATTACCTAATATTTCTTTTACTATATAAGGATAATGTAATTTAATATTATTATTTTTAACTTTATCAAATAACTTATTAATTAATATTTTTTCAGCACTAAAAAAAGATTTTCTGTGTATTACATGTACCTCTGAAGCTATATTAGATAAATATAAAGCTTCTTCTATAGCAGTATTACCACCACCTACTATAGCAATTTTTTTATTATGATAAAAAGATCCATCACAAATAGCACAAGAAGAAATTCCTTTACCTATAAATTTTTTTTCAGAATTTAATCCTAAAAATTTAGGTTTTGCTCCTGTAGCAATAATTAAACTATCACATGTATATTTAAAAAAATTTCCTGTTAAACAAAAAGGTTTTTTTTTAAAATTTACTTTTATTATATAATCATTTATTATTTTTGTTTTAAAAGATAATGCATGATTATATAAATTATTCATTAATTTATTACCAGATATATTAGGAAAACTTCCAGGCCAATTTTCTATATTCATAGTTTTCATTAATTGACCACCTATATCTATTCCAGTTATTAATATTGGATTAAGATTTGCTCTAGCAGAATATATAGCTGCAGTATAACCTGCAGGTCCAGATCCTAAAATTAAAAGTTTTGTATGTTTAGTATTGTTCATAATTTTTTTTGTAATTTTTATAAAAATTATTAAAAGTTATTAGTATTTATAAAATAAATATATTCATATATAAATAAATATATTAATAATATAACTTTTATTATAATATATAAATATATAATTTAATAATTTAATAATAATAATTATGAATTATTAATTAATTGTTATAATAAAATATGTAAGGTATATAAAATATATGTTAGATCCTAATTTATTTCGTTTTAATATAAAATATGTATCTCAAATGCTTAAAAAAAGAAATTTTGTATTAGATATTAATTTAATAAGTAAATTAGAAAAACAGAGAAAAATTTTACAAGTAAAAATAGAAGAATTACAAATAAAAAAAAAAAATAAATCTAAATGTTTAATAAAAAAAGATTCAGTTGATTTTAATTGTTTTAAGGATCAAATAAAAAAAATTAATGATAAATTATCTTCATTGAAAAAAAAATTAATAAATATAAAAAAAGATATAAAAAATATTTATGAAACAATACCAAATATTCCCTTAGATGATGTTCCATATGGAAAAAATTATCAAGATAATAAAGAAATAAAAAAATGGGGTAAAATTCCATTTTATAATTTTTCAATAAAAAATCATGTAGAATTAGGATCATTAAATAATGGAATAGATCTTGAATCTGGTGTTATTTTAAGTGGATCAAAATTTGTAGTAATGAGAGGATTAATAGCCTATTTACATAGAATTTTAATCCAATTTATGTTAGATCTACATGTTTTTTATCATAATTACGAAGAAGTCTATGTACCTTATATAGTTAAAAATAAAACTTTATATGGAACTGGTCAATTACCTAAATTTAGTGGTGATATTTTTCATATTGAATCAATAAATTATCATGATAAAAACCAATATTCTTTAATTCCCACAGCAGAAGTACCGTTAACTAATATAGTTTATAATAAAATTATACAAGAAGATAAATTACCAATAAAATTGGTAGCACATAGTCCATGTTTCAGATCTGAAGTTGGATCTTATGGAAAATATAATAAAGGTTTAATTCGTACACATCAATTTGATAAAGTAGAATTAGTACAACTAGTACGTCCTGAAGATTCTTTAAAAACATTGGAAATTATTACGCAACATGCAGAAAAAGTATTAAAACTCCTAAAATTACCTTATAGAAAGATGCTTTTATGTACAGGAGATATGGGTTTTGCTTCTAGCAAAACATATGATTTAGAAGTATGGTTTCCATCAAAAAAAAAATATTATGAGGTTTCATCTTGTTCTAACATGTCTGATTTTCAATCTCGAAGAATAAAAGCTAGATATAAAAAAACAAATAAAAATAAAAACATTTTTATTCATACATTAAATGGATCAGGATTAGCTGTTGGAAGAACTTTAGCTGCTATAATGGAAAATTACCAATTAGAAAATGGTAATATTAAAATACCTAAGATTTTAAATCCATATATGAAAAGATTTTCTTATGAAAGTAAAAAATAAAAATCTATTATTTTACATTAAAAAAATTTATTTAAATAAAATTTTTATATTTTTATACAAATTAATAGTTTTAAATAAACGAGTTGGAATAATAAAAATAGTATCATCTCCAGCAATAGTACCAAGAATTCCTTTTGATTTACCTAAAGAATCCAATAAACGAGCTATTAATTGAGCAGCACCAGGACTTGTATGAATAATAATTAAAATATCATTATAATCAATATCTAAAACTAAATTTCTTAATGAACTAGTCGTATTTGGTACACTTAAATCTAAGGGAAAACAATAAACCATTTCCATTTTAACATTTCTTGTTCTTATTGCACCAAATTTGGTTAACATTCTAGAAATTTTAGATTGATTAATTTTATTAAATCCTTGTTTTTGTAAAGCATGTACAATTTCAATTTGTGTACTAAAACTTTCTTCTTTAATTAAATTTTTAAATATTTTTACTAACATTTCTTCTTTTTTTTTTATAGAATTATTATGCATAAAATCACCAATAAAACAAAAAATAATATTATTTCTATATATAATGAAAATTATTAGTAATGTAGATATAACGTACTTATGAGTACGTTGATTAAATATTCATATATCAATTAATTATTATAATATAAAATGATTTAAAATGTCAATAATTATTGAAATATTTTTTATAAAAAATAAAAAATTTTAGTTATAAAGATAAATTGATTTTATTAATTAACTATATTATTATTTATATAAGTTAAATATTTTTTATAAACATTTTTTTATATAAAATATATATTTATATTTAGGTAATTTTTATATGTATCATTTTAAAAATAACATAAACAATCATCATAATTGGTATCTTATTGATGCTAAAAAAAAAATTTTAGGAAGATTAGCTACCGTAATAGCTCATTATTTAATGGGAAAACATAAAATAACTTATAGTCCTCATATAGATGGAGGAGATTACATCACTGTAATTAATGCAGAAAAAATTCAAGTTACAGGTAATAAAAAAAAAAATAAAATGTATTATAAGCATAGTGGTTATTCTGGAGGAATAAAAAAAATCTCATTAAATGAATTAATTAATCATTATCCTGATAGAGTCATAAAAAATGCAGTAAAAGGAATGTTACCTAAAAATAAAATAGGTTATTTAATATTAAATAGATTAAAAATTTATTCTGGAATAAAACATAAACACATAGCTCAAAAACATTATATTTTAAATATTTGATAGGATCACTATAATGATTAAAAATTATGCAACAGGAAGAAGAAAAAGTTCTTCTGCTAGAATATTTATTAAAAAAGGCAATGGATCTATTAATATAAATAATAAGTCTTTAAATAAATATTTCTCTAGAAATACATCTAGAATGATAGTATTACAACCTTTAGAATTATTAAAAATTAATAATATATTAGATTTATATATTACAGTAAAAGGTGGAGGAATTTCAGGACAAGCTGGAGCTATACGTCATGGAATTACTAGAGCTTTAATTAAATATAATAATCTTTATAAAGAATCATTAAGAAAAGCTGGATTTATTACTAGAGATGATCGTAAAGTAGAACGAAAAAAAGTGGGATTAAAAAAAGCTAGAAAAAGTCCTCAATTTTCTAAACGATAAAATAATAATTAATATAAAAAATATTTATATGTATTATAAATAAATATAAATTTATACATCTAAAATTATTAATTATTTAATTCTAAATAGATTTAGTTTTTTATAGTTGTTTTTAAAATTTTAAAAATTTTTTTATAGAGAATAATTATAATGGATAAATTTATTATTAAAGGACCTGTAAAACTTAAAGGAAAAGTAATTATTTCTGGTTCTAAAAATGCAGCATTACCAATATTATTTGCATCACTTTTAATACCAGACATAGTAGAAATAAAAAATGTTCCTAAATTAAAAGATATTGATATAGCAATAAAAATTTTAATCAAATTAGGAGTAAAAGTTAAAAGAGAAAAATCATTAATAATAAATGCTAGTAATATTATAAAATATAATCCACCTTCTTATTTAATTAAATCTATTAGAGCATCTATTTGGATTTTAAGTCCATTATTAACGAGAATAGGAAAAGTTAATATATCATTTCCAGGTGGGTGTTCTATTGGTAATAGGCCTATTGATTTACATATAAACAGTTTAAAAACATTAGGAGCAAATATTTATGTAAAAAAAAATTATATTAAAGGATATATTAAAAAAAAATTTAAAGGTAGTATTATATATATGAAAAATATTAGTGTAGGAGCAACTATTACTATAATATTAGCAGCTACATTAGCTTCTAATATTACAATTATAAAAAATGCTGCTAAAGAACCAGAAATACAAGATTTAGCTAATTTTTTAAATATAATGGGAGCTCATATACAGGGTGCTGGTACAGATAAGATTATTATTGAGGGTGTAAAAAAACTAAAAGGAGGTGTTTACACTATTATATCTGATCGAATAGAAACAGGAACATTTTTAATAGCTGCAGCAATATGTAAAAGTAAAATATTATGTGAGAATACTAATCCAAATAATTTAAATATAGTTTTAAATAAATTAAAAAAAACAGGTGCTGAAATTAAAAAAGGAAAAAATTGGTGTAGTATTAATATGCATGGTCAAAGACCAAAATCTGTAAATATAATAACAGGACCTTATCCTAATTTTCCTACCGATATGCAATCACAATTTGCATTACTAAATTTAATTTCAACAGGTATTAGTACTATTAAAGAAAATATTTTTAAACATCGTTTTATGTATGTACCAGAATTAATACGTATGGGTGCAGATATAACTTTAAAAAAAAATATATTAAAATGTAAAGGAATTAAATTACTTTTTGGTAGTGAAGTTATAGCAACTGATCTAAGAGCTTCAGTAAGTTTAGTATTAGCTGGATGTATTGCTTCTGGAACTACTATTATTAATAATATTTATCATATAGATCGTGGATATGAAAATATTGAAAATAAACTTTCTAGTTTAGGAGCAAATATTAAAAGAATAAAATACTAAAATATTTATAATAATATATAAATTTTAAAATTAATAATAGATTATCAATAGAATATTATTCTAAATATTAGGGTATTAATTTTATATTAAATTTTTAATAAATAAGGAAATATATATGTATGCTATTTTTATTAATGGTGGAAAACAATATAAAGTTATGGTAGGACAAACTATAAAATTAGAAAAACTTAAAGGTAATATAGGAGAAAAAATTAAATTTAATAATGTATTATTAATATGTAATAAAAATAATTTAAAAATAGGACAACCATTGATTACAGGAGCATCGATAACAGCTGAATTAATTTCTCATAAGAGAGATAAAAAAATTAAAATAGTTAAATTTCATAGAAGAAAACATTTCCATAAAGTTCAAGGACATCGTCAATTTTTTACTACTATGAAAATAATTAAAATTAAAAACTAATATATAAGAGGTATTATATATGGCTCATAAAAAAGCTGGAGGATCTACAAGAAATGGTAGAGATTCACACTCTAAAAGGTTAGGTATAAAACATTTTGGTGGAGAAAAAATACAAGCAGGATCCATTATTGTACGCCAAAGAGGAACAAAATTTCATGCAGGTGAAAATGTAGGATGTGGTAGAGATCATACTTTATTTGCTATAAAAAATGGAATAGTAAAATTTATCACTAAAGGAATCAAACATAAAAAATATGTTCATATAATTACTATATAAAACTTTTTATTTCTTTTTAATAATATTTGAACTATTTATTTATACAATAAATTAAATTTGTATTATTTAAAATATTATTTTATTTGGAGTAATAGTGAAATTTTTTGATGAAGCAATAATATTTGTACAAGCAGGTAAAGGAGGAGATGGATGTATTAGTTTTCTTCGAGAAAAATATATACCTAAAGGTGGACCTAATGGTGGAAATGGTGGAAATGGGGGTAATATTTATTTATTAACAGATCATAATCTTAATACATTAAGTAAATTTCATTATAAAAAAAATTATTTAGCTGAAAATGGATTTCCTGGTAAAAAAAATCAATGTACTGGTAAAACAGGAAAAGATTTAATATTGACTGTTCCAATAGGAACTAGAATTATTGATGTTAAAAAAAAAATAATATTAGCAGATTTAAATAAAAATAATCAAAAAGTTTTAATTGTTCACGGTGGTAAATATGGTTTAGGAAATATAAATTTTAAAACTTCTATTAATAGATCTCCATATCAAAATACAAATGGTAATTTGGGTGAAACAAAAATTTTAAAATTAGAATTAATTTTAATAGCTGATATAGGAATGTTGGGTCTACCAAATACAGGAAAATCAACTTTTGTTAAGACAATATCTAAAGCAAAAACTAAAATTGGTAATTATCCATTTACTACAATTGAACCTATATTAGGAGTCGTTAAAAATAATATTGGTAATTCATTTTTAATAGCAGATATTCCAGGAATTATTAAAAATGCTACTTTAGGTAAAGGTTTAGGTTTAAATTTTCTAAAACATTTAGAAAGATGTCAATTATTATTACATTTAGTTGATATTTCTAATGTAAATAGAATTATTAATAATATTAATATTATTAATAATGAATTAAAGAAATTTAATCAAAATCTTTTTTTAAAAGAACAATGGTTAATTTTTAATAAAATTGATTTATTAAAAAATGAAAAAAAAATTGATATATACATTAAAAAAATATTAATAAAATTTCAATATATAAAAAAATATTATTTAATATCATCTAAAAAAAAAATTGGTATAAAAAAATTATGTTATAATATTTTTGAATATATAAAACAAAATTATAATAAATAAATTTGATTTCATTAGTCTTTTTATACATTAAATATAATTTGTTTGGATCATAAAAA
>NZ_CP046231.1 GCF_012563145.1 Enterobacteriaceae endosymbiont of Plateumaris consimilis
ATGAAAAAAATTTACAAAAACGGTCTAAAAAGAAAAATAATAATGAAAAATCTTTTTTATTTTTTTAAAAAATTTTTAATTTTATACATAACAAATTTTAAACATAAAAAAATATTAATTTTTAATTATCCATTAAAAATAATATTTATTATATTTTTTATTTTGATAAGTAATCAAAATATAATAGCTAATCAATTAAATGATCAAAAAAAAAATAATCATTTTAATAAAGAAAATTATGGAAAATCAAAAAAACATTTTCTTAAAAATCGTCAAAAAAACATTTTAAAAAATTTCCACAATAATATTTCAGATCTAAATGAAATAGAAAAAAAATTAGATAACAATTATTTACAAAAATATCAAAAACAATTTCAGCTTAATGAGAAAACAAATTATAACGAAAAGAATTTATTTAATTTTATATTACAAACAACAAATTTAATAAAAAACGGTTTTAACAATAAAGAAAGAATTATTGACTTTTTAAAAGATAGTTTTTTAACTGTAATTAATGAAGAATTAAATAATCAGGTGAATACTAAAATAAAAGATATATTTGGATTATTTAATCTTAAAGGAAAAAGTTTAATTAGTTTAAATTTAGATGAAAATCTATCTTTAGATAATTCTGAAATTAAAATACTTTTATCTTTTTTTGAAAAAAGTGATTATTTGTTTTTTATTCAAAATGGCATTCATAAATCTGATAATAGAGATCAATTAAATATTGGTATTGGATTTCGTAAATTTAATAAAAATTATATGTTAGGTATAAATAATTTTTTAGATTATGATATTTTTCATGAAAATACAAGAACTAGTATTGGTATTGAATATTGGAAAGATTTTTTAAAAATAAGTGCAAACACTTATTTTAGATTGAGTGGATGGAATCATTTAGATCAAAAAAAAACATTTTTGTATGATATTAATGATCCTGTTGAAATAGATAAATTTTTCAATTATAATGAATATTATGAGAGACCTGCTAATGGATGGGATATAAAAGCAGAGGGATTTTTTCCTAAAATACCAGAAATAACTTTAAAATTTTCTTATGAAAGATATTATGGTAATATAGGTTTTAAAGAAAAAGATGTTAATCTTGAACATGAAAAATTATTTTCTCCATATATTTTTATAGCTGGAATATCTTATAGACCAATACCTGCATTAATTTTTTCAGCTGGAAAAACATTAACCTTATCTGGAGATACCAATAATAGTTTTGGTGTCAGTTTTGAATTCCAGTTTAGTATTCCTTGGAAAGATCAAATTCATCCTAATAAAGATAATGTAATTATTTCTTCTATAAAAAAAAATAAATATGATTTTGTAAATAGAAATGACAATATTACTTTAGAATATAGAAAAAGACATTTAATTAAATTAAAAGTATTAAAAAAAATTATTAATTATCCAGGAACTGAAAATTCATTATTTATAAAAATTGATATGATAAATTTTTTTAAAAATATTTTTTTTAGTAATCTTGAAGATTTTAATAAAAATGATGGTTATATTAAAAAAGATATAGGATATAATTACATATTAGTATTACCAAAATATAATTTTATAAACATTAATAAAAATCATTATGTAATTAAATTAACAGTTTTTGATGTTTATGATAATAAATCTATATCATATATAGATATTACTGTTTTAAGACCTAATGTAAATAAAAAATTTTCAACATTTACTGTTTTTCCTAAACAAATATTAGTTCATAGAGAATCTGCAAAACTTATTTTTGAAGCACGAGATATGAATAATAATATTATTGCTAATATGAAAAATATAGAATTTATAGTTAATGGAGGTATGCCTGATAAACATAATGTGCATATATCTAAAATAGTAGAAAATCCTAAAGGAACATATTCTGCAGAGATTACTAGTGAAACTACTGCAAATATTATATTTGCAGTAAAAGTAAATAAAAAAATTAATAAAAATTTACATGATTTTGTTAGTATAATAAATCCTTCAGCGGATAATATCCAAATTGTAACTAGTATATTTAAAGCTAAAGTTGGTGAAGCTATACCAATGACTATACTTGTTTTTGATAAAAAAGGTAGTAGATTAGGTAATGCTTCTGTGAGGATAGAAACAGTTTCTATTAGAGATCGTCAAGGAAAAATACGTAACGATTCTGGTCTATTACGTATTTTTAATTTAAGAACAAATAAATTATATGTTGGTAGAAAATTTTTATTTTATACAAATAGTTTTGGACAAATACCTATACGTATGTATGATCCAGAAGGTATTGGGGTAAAAACTGAAATAGATTTTATTGCTGATAATTATATAAGAAAAAGACTTTCTTTTATATATACAGTTAATACAAGTCCTGATACTGTTAATGCAAATATGTATGGTCATATGACAGATATTATAGAAGTAAATGGTGTTAAATTTTTCAGACCACCATTAATGCAAGAATTTAGAGGTGATGTTGTTCGTCATCATTTAAATGAAGATTGGGCAGCTTTAACATGGGATAATGCTGTATTTTATTGTAAAAATATTAAAAATGGAGAAGTTCCGGATAAATTTAAACTTGCTACTCTTTTAGCTGCACATCCTAGTGCTGATATTTTTGGTAATTTTGGTTGGCCTTTAACTAGAGATTTTGCAGAAGTTTGGAGTTCAAGCTGGATAATTCAAGCATATATTCCTAGACCTTTATATTATTATTATAATTTTGAAACAAAAGAAGAAGTTGAAGGTATTAATAGTTCTTCTTTTGCGGTTGTATGTCAAATTAAGTAATAATATTAGTATTATAATTTTTTATCAAAATTTAATAAAATTTTTAATTTTATTAAATTTTGATTTTTAGAAAAAAAATATTATTTTTATTAAAATATTATATAAATAAAAAATTTTATTATTTTTTTAATACTAAAAATTTTGTTTTATTATTTATTTTATTTGATAATGGATGAGTTTTTATTACATTTAAATTATAGAATTCAGCTGTTTCTCTATTTCCTATAGCAGCAAAATTTTCTGATTTAAATATAGATATTTTTTTTATTGCAGCAGCAGTACTTTTACAAAAATGTTTTTTCCATAGAGGGTATTGATTAATGAATAAACTACACTGTTTAAATGGTTCAGCATGACTGAAAATCTCACGAATATTATTAATATTACACTTCTTAGTATATGTAATTAAACAATGTTTAATAGATATTTCAAATTCATAATGAATTCTTAAAGAACTATTTTTTAATAAATTATTAACTTTAATTATTGTTCCTGAACAATTATTTTCTATAGGTACTACAGCAAAATTGATAATATTTTTTTCCATATAAAAAAACAATTCAGTAAAATTACTACAACTTATATTAAAAAATTTTTTTTTAAAAAAAAATTTTTTAATATAAGTTAATGTAGCGAAATAAGAATAAGTACCTTTAGGACCTAAAAAAGCAATACTTATTGTAGTATTGTTACTATTTCTATGTTGTCTTATATTACTATAAATATTTTTTAAATAATGTTTAAAATCATTAATAGTAATTATATTCAATAAAAAATTTTTTGAAAAATTAAAATTAAAATCAAAATATGTATTAATAATGTTATCCATAAATTATATAATAAAAAATTTTAAATGTTTCTAATAAAAATATCATAAAAAATAAAAAAATGAAATATTTTTATTTTTTAATATGTACAAAATCATTAATATCAATTGAACATTTCCATCCTGTTGCAAAAGAAACTTCCTGAAGTGATTTTTTTAAATTTTGCCTAAATTTCCATAATGTATTAATATTACTACCACAAAGTTTACGTAAAGTATGTACTTTATAAGATAAAGGAACAGTATGAGAACAATAAAAACAATGTATCCATTGTGATAATGATTTACCTTTTAATTTCATTCTTTCTTTTAAAGAAACCCCAGTCCACATTGCATCAGTAAAGAAATAAATTATTTTTTTATTTAAAATAATTATATTATCTTTTGTTTTTTCATTTCTATACCATTCATGTAATAAATGTCCCATATAAAAAAAATGTTCATTTCTGACTTCTATACCACATACAGATAATCGAACTAAACAGGATTTCAACCATTCATAATCACTTTTACCAGTTTTTCTATTTATAGATTTTAAAAAATTATGAGATTTAAATTTTACTTTTTCACCTAAAGGAACTTTTTTTAACCTATGCAAACATTCTAACCAAACATCCAAATCAGATTGATCTAAACTTTCACCTGTAAAACGTATGAAAATACCATTTAGAGTAGTTTTTAAAACATTTTTTTCATATTTTCTATTACCTTTTTTAATAACTCCAAAAAGTGAACTGCGTAACATTATATTAGGAATAGCTCTTTTATTATTTGAAACAATAGGCATTTTTTTAATAAAAAAACTTTTATTTTTATCTAAAAGATTAGAACTATCCCATAAATTTTTTTTTTCTTTCTCTAAAGGAGAAAGATTAGTATTACTTTTACTAATTAATTTATTAATTCTATTATGCAAAGATTTATACATTAACTATATTTGATAATTTAATTGATTTATAAAATTTACTATTATTTGTTTTAAAAAATAATTTTATTAAAAACAAATATCATTTTAACACACAAATATTATTTTATACAAATTAATCATAAATATCAAGTTTTATATTTTTTTATTTTAAAAAATATAAACTCGGGATAACAGGTAGCAAACTCGGGATAACAGGTAGCAAACTCGGGATAACAGGTAGCAAAACTCGGGATAACAGGTAGCAAAACTCGGGATAACAGGTAGCAAAACTCGGGATAACAGGTAGCAAAAAAATATAAAAAACAAAATAACTATTTGATTCTCAGGGGATTTATAAAAAAAAAAAAAATACATAATCTTTTATAATCTTTTATAATCTTATATAGAAAAGATATTTTTAATATAACAGTACATATGTAAATATTTTTGTTATATAATACTTGAAAAATATAAAAAAAAGGATATACTCATTTAAGTAAAAAACATAAAGAGGTATTATATAACAAAAATTTAAAAATATAAAATTACTATACATCTCATTTACATTGTATAAAAACACACATATAAAAACAATAATTGAAAACATCAAAATTACATA